>CAMCQT010000132.1 GCA_945877125.1 Candidatus Brevifilum fermentans
GCACCAGTTTGAATCCCAGGTCTGGGTCGGCGTAATGTTCTTCGGGCGAGTAGCCGGTAATGGTCATTGCCGCCGGGCTGACATAAGAGAAGCCGCGTTTGGGGCTGAGTTCGTAGCGATAGATTAAATCCTGGGCATTCTCTGCCAGGCGGCGGAAGCGATCTTCGCTCTCGTACAGTGCCTTTTCTGCCAGCTTGCGTTCGGTGATGTCGCGGACGATATTCAGGATGTGCGGTTCGCCATTTATTTCGATGATGACGGCAGACATCAGCCCGTAAATCTCAGCGTCCAACGCCAGAAAAGGCGCTTCATAATTTTGGATTTTGCCTGTTGCCTGTAACGCTTCGACCACGTTCCTGCGGTCTGCGGGGTCTTTCCAGATATTGATTTCTGCAGATGTCTTTCCGAGGACGTGCTCGCGGGTATAGCCTGAAAGTTGCTCAAAGCCCTTGTTGACCGAAACAAACATGCCGTCAGACATCCGCGTAATGGAAACTGAATCCGGGCTGGTGTCGAAAGCCAGGCGGAATTTTTCCTCGCTGGCGTGCAGTGCCTCTGCTGCATCGACCTGTCCGCGATAAAAACGAATCCGTTGCTCACGCCAAACCAGCAGCAGCCCCGCGCCGGTGATCAGGATCAGCACGCCAAAGAAAAAGAGGGTCTGCCACAGGCGATCCCGCAGCGGGGCATCCACTTCGGCGGTATCCATCTTGGAGATCACAAACCAGGGTGAATTCGGCACGGCGCGTATGTCGGCAATTACCTGCTCGCCGCGATAATCCACGCCGGTCACGATGCCTTCAAAGCCCAGCGCGGCTTTTACCGCCGGCGTATCTTCATTCTCCATTGGGATACGCAGGTTCAAGGCGGCATCCTCCTCAAACTTGAGTTCGTTCAGGTACAGGATGTCGTTCCCATCGCGGCGGACGAGCAGGGTCTCGGCGCTTTGGCTCGGCACGGGCCCGCGCTGGATGACTGGATAAAGGTAGACTTCCGGGTTAATCCGCAGAACGAGCACCCCCAGCGGCTGGTTTTTTTGCGCGTCGAAAATGGGCACCACCATCGAGAGATGGATGGCATCTGAATCTGAATGGCGGTGGAAATCCAGAAAGATGATCTGGTCAGATTCCAGACTGGCAGAAGCCTGCTCCACCAGATTTTGCGGAACCGCTTCGGGCGCGGCTGGGATGGAAATCCGCTCGACGCCCTGCACATCCAACAGAAAAATGCGGTCATACTCTGGCGACGCCTGGACTTTTTCCATCCAGGTTAATAGATTGATCCGCGCTTCGGCATCCTGCGGGTCTTCGAGAACTTTCCGCACCCGCTCGGAAAAATTATCGTTTTGATAAAAGAGACGGGCGTCTGCCAGTCGTTCATTGCGCCAGTCTTGCAGGTTGTCCACCTTCAAAGCAGAAATGGCTGAAAGCTGGTTTTCGACTTGCGCGTGGAAATGTCTTTCGTAATTCTGGTAGGTGAAATAACTGGCGGCGGCGATGCTGGAGGCTAACAGGATGAAAATCAAGATAAAAACTGCCAGGGAATATTTTTCCTGCGCATCGAGGCGTTTTGTATGTGAGTCGCTTTCCTGCGCAGGGGCGCGTTTGAGAAACTCGAAGCGAAAGACAGACAGGGCGATCAGGAACACGCTCAAGCCAATGCCCGGCGTGAAGGGGTTGAACCCTGTTTTCGGCAGGAAGTTAAACAGGGAGTTCATCGCAAATGTGAAGGCGGTCAAGCCCGCGCCAGCCAACATCACCGCCTGTCCGAGTAATTCGCGGCGCATTCTCCAGGCAGTCAGCAACATCAGCGCGATGCCAGCCAGCGTCAGGAGCAGGGTGTAGAAGGAGTGCGTCAGGTAGCCGAGCCCGGGGATGCGGGTGGTGACATCCGCAATCCTAAAAATCCCGTTTTGGGTAAACCCCGCCTCCTGCTTCATCCACACTCCATGCAGGCTGTTGCTCCACAGCAAAACCTGGGTGACGAACGGAATAATGAACAACCCAGCCAGCAGGCGTTTCGAAAGCCATTCCTTATGACCGCTGTATTCCAGCGCAAACACAAGCCAGAAAACGCTCATGAATGCGCCCGCTAGATAACGCGCCTGGAACCAGAACAAGGCTGTTGTGCTGGAAGGGCTAAGTACAGAAAAGATTTCCGCCAGGGCAAAAAAACATTCGCTGAGCGTCAGGCGCATATAGGCGCGCGCGGCGGGCACCTGGCGGTGTTTCCACGCATACCAAGCCAGGAAGCCGGTCAGCACGCAAGTCAACAGAATGGAAGAGAAATAAAGGATGGTTTGCCAGGTCATGATTGCACCTCAATTTTTTTTGAAAGAAAAGTTGTAAAAAATAATTTGATCTCTTGCATAAGTAGCCACAGAGTACACAGAGACCTTTGAGGAAAACCTCTTAAAACTCTTTTTTCTCTGTGACCTCTGTGGCAAAATGGACTTTTGCAAGAGGTCTATTAAAGAAAATTCCATGCTTTGGGTCAATCCCCACAATCCCATGTCAATCACATCATATCACTTTGCACACGTGTAGAGACCTAACAAATTAGTAAATTTCGGGTAAATTTTTGGGGCGTTAAATAGCAAGTCAGGCTGCAAGCCTGACCGTTCTTTCTCTACCGAACAAATAGAACTCTTGCATAAGTTCGGATTTCATTCCGACCTATCCCCCTGCCCCCTTCCCTTATAGGGAAGGGGGTGGCGCCGTAGGCGACGGGGGTTAGGTTCTTAAAACTTTTGCAAGAAGTCTAATGTCATTGCGAGGCGTTCTTTGCCGAAGCAATCTCCTGTTTTACAAGATGTACGGAGGGTGGCTAAAAAGATGGGCTGAAAAAATCTATCACCACGGAGTCGCGGAGACACTGAGGTTTTTCTCTGTGACTCTGTGTCTCAGTGGTGAAAAGTATGGACAAGCCCACTGTATTAGCCACTCCCCAACGGGGGTTCGGCGGGCTGAAGCCCTGCCTCAGTTCGTGGAAGTCCGCTTTAGCGGACTAAGCCCGAAGGGCTTCCATGTACTGAGCAGGGGTTTTAACCCCGCGAAAGGGGAAGCAGAAAACCGCCGCAAAATGTGACCGTGCTTGGTATAGTTCTTGAAAACTTGATTGGACCTCTTGCATAAGTAAATGATGAACAATAGTCGGTCTTTTTTGAACCACTGAGTCACGGAGACACTGAGGAAAAAATATTAAAAACTCCGTGACTCGGTGTCTCCGTGGTGAAGGTTTTGAGACTTTCGCAAGAAGTCTAATAAGTCACGCTCCAAGCGTGACCTACCACGGCAGTTTCTCCAAATCCACATTTCCGCCGCTGAGAATGATGCCGACCTTGAGTCCGCGTAAATCAATTTTCTTTTCCCATAGCACGCCCACAGCCACCGCCGACGACGGCTCAATAATAATTTTTGCGCGTTCCCAAACAAATTTCATCGAAGCGATAATTCCCGCCTCACTCACGGTCACGATCTGCTCCACGCGCTGCTGAATGATGGGAAAGGTCAGCGCGCCAAGCGAAGTCAACAGCCCATCGGCAATGGTCTTTGGATTGACCGAAGGAATAATTTCGCCCGCCTGCATCGAACGGAAGGCATCATCTGCCATTTCAGGTTCGCCCGCAATCACGCGCATTCCCTTTTTGAATTCCGTCGCCGCGATGGAAGTTCCGCTCAACAGTCCGCCGCCGCCGACGGGCGCAATGATCACATCCAAGTCTGGAACATCTTCCAGCAACTCCAACGCCGCCGTACCCTGACCTGAAATCACGCGCTCATCATTATATGGATGGACAACGGACGCGCCCGTCTCGATCCTGATCCTGTCCAATGTGCTTTCCCTAGCTTCGAGCGTTGGCTCACAAAACGTAATCAAGCCGCCGTAGCCTGCCACCGCATTTTTCTTGACCGACGGCGCATTGCTCGGCATGACGATGTAGGCTGGGATTCCGCGCATCCGCGCCGCCAAGGCCAACGCCGCCGCATGATTCCCCGACGAGTGGGTGCAGACTCCGCGTGCGGCTTCTGCGTCGCTGAGAGAATAAACCGCGTTGCACGCCCCGCGAAATTTGAACGCCCCCACTTTTTGCAAATTTTCACATTTGAGAAACACCTGCGCGCCCACTTGTTGATTCAGGCTGGCGTTGGTCAAAACAGGCGTGCGGTGCGCGTAGGGCTTAATCCTCTGCGCCGCCATGCGGATGTCATGTAGGGTTGGGGTCATGGTTGCTCCTTGTTGGTAAATGGTGATTGGTAAATGGAGATTGGAGACTGATTATTATCAATTACCAATCTCCATTTACTAATACCCGCGTTCAAAATCCACTTGATATTTCAGCGGTTTGCCTTCGTTAAACAGCATGTAATTCTCGATAAATAATTTCGTAATATCTTCCGGCAAACTGGGCGCGGCGGTGTGGAAGGTGATTAGCAGATTGGGCGTTGCCCAAAATGAATGTTCCTTTGGAAGCGGTTCATGCTCGAATACATCCAATACTGCGCCCGCAATTTTGTTTTGGGTGAGCGCCTCGATCAAAGCGGATTCGTCCACCGCGGCTCCGCGCCCGACGTTGATGACGAGTGCGTGCGGGGGCAGGGCGTTGAGCAGATCAGCACTAATAATTTTGCGTGTATCCAGTGTGTTAGGTAGAATATTCACGAGGTAATCGAGTCCGTTTGCAAAATTTTGGAGTGCGAACCTTTGGAGTGCAACAGCTTGCTGTTGCACCGGCTTGTCAAACAGCAAGCTGTTTGACTCCAGAGAATTCAGGGGATGGAAATATTCATCCACGTGGTTACTGGTTTCACTGCCTCGCGTGTACCCGCGGACGTTCATGCCGAAGAATTTTGCCGCGCGCGCAACTTCCGCGCCGATGGAGCCGACGCCCAGCAAGCCGATGGTTTTGCCGAGCAATGTGCCTGTGTCGGTTTCGTCCCAATTTTTATTTTTTTGCGCTTCGAGCCGTTGGAAAATTTTGCGCTCATGTGCCAGTAAATAGCCGATGACATATTCAGACATCAGTCCGCCGAAGACTCCGCGCGCGTTGGTGAGGATGTAATTGTGGCGCGCAGCGGGACTCACCAAAGGCTCGATCCCAGCCCAAATGGACTGTACCCAGCTTACAGCGGGGAGTGATGCGAGCGCGGCTTGGATGCGGCTGGGTTCGCCCAAAACAATATCCACATCTGCGGCAGGCTGAGGCGCAAATTCCAAATCAGAAAGCCGCGCTTCTTCGATCAAGGCGCGGTACTTATTTTCGTCTTGCGAAAGAATTAAAAGTTTGTGCATCAGCAGATTATAGTATTAAAAAAGCCGCGCATGAAAAATGCGCAGCCCTTTATTATTTTGGAACTTTCAAATAAATTATTTGCGGCGGCTGAATAAGCCTACGACAAAGAGCAAAACCACTGCGCCTACGATTGCCACAAATAGGCTGGAAAGGTTGAAGCCGGTCACGCCTTGTGCGCCAAAGAATTCCATAATGTAGCCGCCAAGGAAAGCGCCGATAATACCGACGACGATGTTGGCAATGGCTCCCATTTTTTTGTTCTTGCCCATGATGATGCTTGCGACCCAGCCAGCGATTGCGCCAAAGATGATCCATACAATCCAGTTCATTTTTACCTCCAAAGTGATTAGATGACTATTCGAACGTTTTTATTTTATCACCCGCTGATTAAACGCGCGGGCAAATGCTCGGTGCGATTCATGTAGCAAACTGTGAGCCAATCCTTGTGGATGTCAAAACGGCTGATGGAACAGTTGTTGAGCAGGAACCATGATCTCATGCCGTGTGCGCCCTGTCGCCAGGGGAGTTGAAGCATGGCAGAGACCAGCCGCACAAAAAATCCGCCGTGACTGACGAGGGCGATGCGCTCCTTGGGCTGACCTTCCCTGTCACCGTGGCGGGCAATGAGATCGGCAAGTACCTTATCGGCGCGGGGCTGGCGTTGTTCGTCTGTTTCAAACGGACGGTTCCACCAGCCTGATTCGTTGTAGTCATCGGGTAATTTCAATTTGGGGAAATTCTTTTCATAAAATGAGCGCGGCTTGCCAGGCAGTCCTCTGAATCTGCTATCTTTTTCGCGGGCGTAGATTCCGCCTTCTTCGTGAATCTCTGTCCACGCGCTGAATGGGATTCCCAGCGCGCGGGCAGTGGGCGCGGCAGTTGCGACTGCGCGTTCCATCAAACTGGCATAAATATGGGTGAAGCCGAATCCATATTGATTTTGCTCATTCCAGCCTGTTTCATAGGTGATGAGCGGCCTTTCCTTGAGATATTTTGCCAGCAGGTCTGCCTGTTCCAGTCCGATCTCTGTCAGGTATGGGTCTGCGTGTTCTTCGTGTTCAGGGTTGCTCGTCTTGGCATTGTTGATTGATTGTCCGTGTCGGATGAAGTAAAGTTCCATTGTTTTTTCCTTGAATAGACCTCCGAGGCGCTTGCACGATGCGAAGCGCTCGGAGGTCTGAATTTTTACAGATTATAAAGCCTGTTGGTATGATCCCGCTTGCTAATTTATGATATGCTCAAAAGCATCCCGTCTGCCAAATTTTCAAAATGATTTCCAAATATTTATACAACAGGAGATTCCCATGAAACAATTTTCAACCGTCGTCAACACCATTCTTGCCTGCACGTTGATCTTTATCCTTTTCAGCGTCGGCTTGCCGAATTTCAACGTTCGCGCTGCCACACCTACCCCAACAGCCCAACCAACCCAACAGCTTGAGTCCGCTGTATGTGACGCGACTCGCTCCGTTCAAGTCAGCGGGGTGGCGGTGGTCAATGTGACTCCCGACCGCGCCCTGATCAAATTGGGCGTGCAATCCAACGGCAACTCAGCAAAGGAAGCACAGGCGAAGAACTCCGCAACCATCAATCAGGTAGTCAAGGCGTTGAAATCACAAGGCATCGAAGCGAAAGACATCGCCACCGACTGGTACACCATTGAGCCGCTGTACGAGGATTATGACTCGCTCCGCATCAAAGGCTATCGCATCTATAACATTGTCGAGGTCACAATGCGCGATGCGGGTAAATCGAATGAAGCAATGATCGCCGCCTTTCAAGCGGGAGCGAATCAAGTGGTGGATGTTCAGTTTTACACCAGCGAACTGCGCAAGTACCGCGACCAGGCACGAGAACTGGCGATGAAAGCAGCGACAGAGAAAGCGGAGGCGCTTTCCAATTCGGCTGGCTCTGGCGTTGGCTGTATCCTGACCATTACTGAAAACACCCAATCCAATTTTTATGGCGGAGGTTGGTGGGGATATGGCTACGGTTCAAATCAAAACCTGATGACTCAAAACGTTGTTCAGAATGTGGCTCCCGCTGGCGGTGAATTGACCACACTGGATGACGGTCCACTGAGTGCGGGACAGATTTCTGTCCGCGCTGAGGTTGTGGCTTCGTTTGGATTGAAGTAGAAAGCGCGAAAATAAAATTCGGCAGTCACAGTGAAGTGACTGCCGAACAACTTTTTATCTAGCTCAGAATTGCTTCTTTCCTGCTGCTATTATGGATTCGCCTATTTCTTCAATCCCAAATATGAACGCGTAAACTTGCGGATTTCAATCGCAATGTTAATGGCTTCCTGAGACTCTTCCGATGTCGGCTGACTTCCGGGATAGCGGGTTTGAACAGCATATTTGGTTAGGTCTGCAAGTTTTTGCTTGTCGAATCCTGTCAAGATCCCGTTTTGATTACACAACGAATCCAGGGTCACAAGGTCATGCGTTTTTGGAAAATCAAAATCCTTCAAAATTAACAAGGCTTTTAAATATTTTTCAGAGCATTGTTGCGCATGAAAACATACTGCCGAGAAAAACGATTTTTTGGCTTTCAGCAATAGTTTTGCCGAACCAAGGTCTTCTTCTGCATAGGCAATCCAATCTTTAAGTTCGATTACGTCTACCATAAAGGATTTTTCCCTTTTTAACCAACTCTCGAATAAAAAAGCCATTGACTACCCCACCCTTTAAAGCGGCTTCAATTTCCTTGGGGGTTTTCACAACAATATCCACAGGAAATTCACGCGGATAGAGCAGGAGGGAGGCGGCGCGATACATTTCCTTTTCCCTGCCGTTTGTTTCCATTACGATTAATAAATCCACATCGCTATCGGGTGTAGGATTTCCATAGGCGTAGGAACCGAACAAAATGATCTTCTCGGGCTTCAACTCTGCCACAAGACGCTTGATGGCTTTGGGCAGGGTCTTTGCCACAGGCGGAAAACCTGTCGGGTGGACATTGGTCTTGACCAGCGCAGAAGTTCTCATGCCGTGATTTTACCATTTGAAAAGCCTTATGCCTTAAGACCTCCGAGTTCTTCAAGAACTCGGAGGTCTGGTTGTTATCTTCTAATCGTTGCTTCCCGCTCTGGACCCACGCCAATCCACTTGACAGGTGCGCCCGCGGATTCTTCGATCATCTTCACGTAGCTTTGCGCGTTCGCGGGGAGTTCCTCGAAGGTCCGTGCCTGGCTGATGTCTTCCTGCCAGCCTTTGACTTTCTTGTAGACCAGTTCCACTTTGTCCAAGCCGTAGGCATCTACATCGGCGTAGCGGACATCCACTCCGTTCATTTTGTAGCCAGTGCAAACTTGAATTTCTTCCAAGCCGCTGAGGGTATCCACTTTGGTCAGGCACAATTCGGTGACTCCGCTCAAATCTACGGCGGTTCTCACGATTTCCAAATCCAGCCAGCCGACTCGGCGGATGCGCCCTGTGGTTGCCGCGACTTCGCCAAATTTTTTGTAGACTTCACTTTCGGTGTCGTGAATTTCAGTCGGCAGTGGTCCGCCGCCGACGCGCGTGGTGTAGGCTTTTGTCACGCCGACCACATTGGTAATGTAGCGCGGTGGAATTCCCAGCCCAGCCGAAGCCGCCGAAGGGATGGTGGTCGAAGCGGTCACGAACGGATACGTTCCCCAGTCGGTATCCAAAAATGTGCCCATCGCTTGTTCGAGCAAAAAGTTTTTGCCTGATTTCAAACCGTCCTGCACCAGTGAAAATAATTCCTTGAGGTACGGCTTCAAGCGCGCGTAATATCCGCGATACTCATCGCGCACGGCTTCATACTTCAATACTTCACCGCCCAGCGCCACGATGATCTTATTTTTCAAATTCAACTGCACTTGTAAACGCTGCTCGAACATGTCGCTCGTGAAATCTGTCCAGCGGATGCCGTTGTAGCTGACCTTGTCTGCAAATACGGGACCAATTCCGCGGCGGGTGGTACCTGTTGCGCCTGCGCCTTTGGCTTCTTCGTACAAGCCGTCCAAAATTTTATGATACGGCATGATGACATGCGAGCGCGGCGAAACCCACAAACGCCCGTCCACGCCGATGCCCGCCTTGTTGAGCATTTCAATTTCTTCGAGCAAAACCTGCGGGTCGATCACCACGCCGCCGCCGATCAAGCCCGTGGTATTCTGCGCGAAAATCCCAGAAGGTACCAAATGAATTTTGAACGTGCCAAATTCATTGATCACCGTATGCCCCGCGTTATTCCCACCGTTAAAACGCGCCACATAATCCATGCTGCCTGCAAGGAAATCCACCGCCTTGCCCTTGCCCTCATCACCCCATTGTGAACCGATTACCGCTGTAACTGTCATAATTTCTCCTTTTATGAATTCCAACTCTGGAATATTTTTCTGGCTAAAAAACGCTTCGCGCCTAACCTGAAAGTTGATTCTTGTTTCTGAAACTGTAGGTCACGCTTGCAGCGTGACAAAATCTCAAAGCGTGGATCATGTTCATTTTGGAATGACCAGCTCACAGTTAAGCAAGATGCGGGTCTATATCCAATAGAATCATAGTCAAGCATTATAATTCGGGCGATTGATTCCAGAGGAGCGAATATGAAAATTTTACAAGATACCGCATTGACCTATGATGATGTTTTACTTGTTCCGCAATACTCAGAAGTGGACTCGCGCCGCGTGCTTTCGACGCAGGCGAAGTTGACCAAAAATATCACTTTGCAGATTCCGCTTATTTCTGCCAACATGGATGTGGTGACCGAAAGTGAAATGGCGATTACCATGGCGCGTGAAGGCGGCATTGGCATGATCCATCGCTTTTTGACAATTGACGAGCAAGTGCGGCATATTGACCGCGTGAAAAAGGCTGAGTCTTTTATTGTTGATAAACCCATCACCATGACCGAAGCGCATACCGTCGGTGACTTGAAACGCGTGGTCGAAGAAACCAACACGGGCGGCATTTTGATTTTGGATGCCAACGAAAAACTGATCGGTATTGTCACAACGCGCGACCTGTTGTTTGAAGAAGATGACAGCAAACCTGTGACCGCGCTGATGTCCAGCCCTGTACACAGCGCGCCGCGCAACACAACATTGAAAGATGCCGAAAGATTGCTGCATGAATATCGCGTTGAAAAATTGCCCTTGGTCGATGTAAATGGCAAAGTGGCGGGGCTTGTGACCTTGAAGGATATTATGAAGATCACGCAGTTCCCAAGAGCCACGAAAGACTCGAAGGGGCGCTTGGCTGTGGGTGCGGCGGTTGGCGTGCGTGACCGAGAAATGCGCCGCGTGGAAGCCGCACTTGAAGCAGGCGCAGATTGCATCGTGGTGGATATTGCTCACGGCGATTCACATCTTGAAGTTGAAATGATAAAAAATATCCGCAGACAGTTTCCCGAAGCGCAAATCATCGGCGGCAACGTGGCAACTGCCGACGGCACGAAAAGATTAATTGACGCGGGCGCAGATTCGATCAAGGTCGGCGTGGGACCTGGCTCCATTTGCATCACGCGGCAGGTGGCTGGGTCAGGCGTTCCGCAGTTGACCGCTGTCATCGAATGCGCCAAAGCCGCCGCTGAGTACGGCGTCCCGATCATCGCGGATGGCGGCATTCGTCAGCCTGGTGATTTGGCAAAAGCAATCGCCGCTGGCGCACAAACCGCCATGATCGGCAGTATGCTGGCTGGCACAGACGAAAGCCCAGGCTTGGTGATGACCCGTCGTGGTCATCGTTACAAAGCATCGCGCGGCATGGCTTCGCGTGAAGCGAACATTGTCCGCAATAGAAAAGAAGGCAACGACCTGACACAAGAGGAAGTTGAAGAGTATGTGGCTGAAGGCGTGGAAGCGGCTGTGCCGTATCGCGGCAAGGCGCGCGAAGTGCTGACCCAACTCATCGGCGGCTTGCAATCGGGTATGAGTTACAGCGGCGCGCATAATTTGGAAGAGTTCCAGCAAAAGGCAATTTTCACCCGCATGACAGGCGCGGGGCTGCGGGAGTCTGGTCCGCATGATGTGGAAGTGTTGGGTTAGTGC
>CAMCQT010000133.1 GCA_945877125.1 Candidatus Brevifilum fermentans
AAAGCGGGTCCAATTTTCCACGCATCTTAATTATGAACCTGCTTCTCGTCTTCGGGAGTATGTATGATCTTTACGCGCTGCTGCGCTACTTCGAATGGGCGCAAGACAATCATCAGCGTGACGCTGATATTCTCAAAACGATCATGCACGACCTGAACGGCATCAAACAGGATCCCGAAACTTTTTACCCATACACAGCAGTGTATTCTGTCAATTCATCTGAATAAACGGGCTACCCGCCTAACGTAATGAATACCACTCTCCTGGGAAGTTTTTCTCAGGAGAGTTTTTGTTCCACGCACGCGCAAGCGGGGCGCAATCGGGTTCGATCCCCGAGGGAATATTTTGCGTCATCAGATGCAGGCTAACGCGGGATGATGCCGAACACCCGCACTAACTCAAAAGGAGGTAAGCCCACATGGCTACCAATAGCAATTTCAAGAACCGCCCGTCCAATTATGTCATCCTCACACTCATGGCGATCTCTGCTGGCGAGATGAAAGTCTCACAAGCGGGACATCCCTTCGCATTCACGCGCGCCTTTCTCTCTCAGGGCAAGGACAAGACCAGCGGCGAGTACAAACCGTCGCTCTTCTTCGACGTGAAAGCTTTCTCGAAGGACGACAGCATTCCTGCACTCGTGCAGAGCATCGCTGATGTCCAGAACAAGGATCGCTTCACTGTGAAGGGTCGCATGGGCATGGAAGAGTGGACCGGACAGGATGGCGCAAAACACCAGAAGATGGTGGTCTTTGCATTGTCCATCGAACCGTTCACTTTTGACGAAAATGCGGCAGTTCCCGAAGATGAATTGGAAGGCGAACCCGCCTTCTAGTTTTTCTTCACAGCACGACGAGACGCGCATATCTTGCGCGTCTCTCTTTCATCCCGAAAGGAATCACTTGGTTCAACTCCAGGCGGGATGCCTGCGAGCGGGGTTCTTTTTTCGCTCCACATATTTCATGTCTGTGTCTCTCTCATCACCTGCCTTTGGCAGATCATCCTGAATGCTCTTTCAAGGGCAGGCGAAATTCTTTTGCCTGTGGGCTATCTGCCCCATTTTTTCCTGAGAGAGGCACAGCATGTTATACGCTTTCATTTTGATCGTGATGGTTGTCCTGTTTGTATCCAACGCGTACGCAATTTGGTATGCAAGAACTGGCAGATACGAACTCGATAATCGTCTTGACAACGTCACCAAAAGATGACGAGAAAGCGAGTGGAGTCTATGACCCCGCTCGCTACCTTTTCCACGGACTTCTTCGCGTGCAGTTGTTTCTAAAACGACGATGCGCGAAGCGGTCTGTGAAAACACAGACGCTAAATCCATTTTCGAGGTATGTCCCATGACTACAACTATTATGATCCAAAAATCAGAGCTGGCAACTGCCACCGCTATTGTCCAGCCCTTCTTCACAAAGAAAATGCCACCGTTATCGTGCATCCAAATGCGCCTGAAAGACAAGCGCCTGGAAATGTTCACATCGCTCGGCTATGAAGGCGGCAGCGCTTATGCCGCAATCCCCGCCACTTTCAAAGGCAAGGACATGCAGCGCTGGCAAATGTTGGACGGTCAGGCTTTTGTGGATGTGCTTGCTCTGTGTACGAACACATTGTTGGAACTAACTTTCTCCGAAACCAGCCTGGTCATCAAAGAGATCGGCTCATGCGCCACGCTGAAATTACTGCAAAGCGTTGGACTAGCTGAAGATACATTCCCCAAGCCAGAGGCAACGATCACGCTCGACGGTTTGAGCTTTGCCAACATGGTCCGCGTTGGAGAAGCCGCCAGTGATGATATTGCGCGCGCCATGCTGACGGGCATATATCTCCATGCAGACCCCGCAAAGAACGAGATTACCTCGGTCGCCGCGGATGGTTTCATCCTGAGCGTTGCGACGCTTGCCGTCAAGACCAACAGCGCAAGCGAAACAATGGCGGGTGTCTACTCCGCCGATGCCCTGTCACATTTGGTGCGCGCGGCAAAACCCGTCGAGGCGGACATCATCAGCCTGGCATTCCGAAAGGCGGGTATGTTGGTTTCCATCTCTCGCGATACCTGCGAGGCGGTTTTCATCATTCCCATGCTTGGCAAGGATTATGTTGATTTCGCGCAGGTCCTGCGCGCCAGCACTCCGAAAGGGATGCAGATCGTTGTCCAAAAGAAGGCGCTTGAGTCTTTTCTGCGCCGCACACGCACGATCAGCGGCGCATTGTATCTGCAAGCCAAAGGCGGTTATCTCTGGTTGTTGGCTGAGGATGAAGATAAAAAGATCGGGCGCGCTGTGGACAGCCTGCCCTTCGAAGGAGACGCAAAGGAAACAAGCCTGGTTCTGGCGTATGGCATGAACGTGCTGCGCCAGGCGATTGTTTCATCCATCGCGCAGGACGAGATCACGATCACGTTCCCGACGGGTGAAAAGGCTGCGCCCGCGATGGTGACTGGGGCTTTTGCTTCGGTGATCGCCATGCCATTGGCGCGCAGTCAGGAAGAGGCTGACCCGTTCCAGGGTCTCAAAGTCCCGCAGCCTGTTCTGCTGCCCGTATAAACCAATCATTCAAACTGGAGAGACATCCCATCTCTCCAGTATTTTTATATTCCATCAATTCGAGGTATGTCACACATGACTAATTTGATTTTGCACTATCTCCACCGCGACGAAGGCAACTGGAAGGATCGCTTTGAAGTCTGTATTCAAAATCCCGCAGGCTACACCGCCGAGCAAGCGGAGCGAATGATCCGCGAATGCCTGATCGACCGGGAGTTCTTTTATCCAGAACAAGTTGGCTTATCTTTTTCCGTTGCCAATGACTGGCATGAACTGGATTGTGTTGAAGCCGATACCGAAGGGCTTGCTCCGTTGACTATGACGCTTGAAAGCTTGCTCGACAATCTCAAAGAATTCAACAAGGCTCACTTGCGACCGGTCAAGATTCACAAAGTTCCTGCGGGGATTCCGATCCTGCTGTTTATTTCCTGGCTGGAATTTCTGCGCGAGATGCGTCTGGCATTGGATGTCATTGCCGCGCTGCTCCACAAAAACAGTGTGGTGTATTCGTCGGTCAATCTCATCCGCAAAAAATCAGGCGCCATGCAAAAGCGGATTGAGAAAGTAACCTATCCATGAAAGCGGGATGGAATTTTCCCAGACCGTCCCTGCATCGCGCGATTGCCGGTCGTATCCTGACCGGCATCCTGGTTGAAGAAGACAACTTGCTGCTGCGCTTTGTCGATGCAACCCTGCGCATCAATCTGAATACACGGGCATACAAGTTTCAACCCGTTCAAGTTCATTGGTTGACCCTGCCTGGTTGGCTGCGCGTGACGCGCGTCATCGAGGATCAACATCAGGTCATTCTCGAAATCAGCGGCGGTTTGTTCACCGCGCGCATCGTCTTGCGTGAGGTCGAGCGCGAATGGCACATCACTTTTCAAGGTGGGCGCATCCTTGCGTCTGTTTAGCAGAAAGTAAAAGGTGAGAAGTGAGAAGTCAAAAACTCTGTTCTCAATAAACAAAAAATTCCAACGAGGTATGTAACACCATGCAAACAAAATATCCAACCTATGTCGCTCTCGTGCAATCGAATGACGAGTACAGTGACGAACCCACGCATTGCACTTTCGAGGTGCGCCCTTCGGTCTTGATGAAGTTCGCGGGGTATCTGGCTTTGACCTGGCTCGCGCAGCGTCTTGCCAGCTCCTGCTCCGAGGTTCGCTTTCTTTTCCCGAACATCAATTGGATGACCTTCATCGAGGAGGACAACCAACTCGTGCAGGAGGATGTCCTCAAGATGAGCGAAGAGGGCGGCTTCGCGGATGAAGACCAGATCGGTCTCTCCTTCAAGCTCTGCGAAGACGGGCTGCGCGGACACGAAGTCCAGATATACAACGAAGGAACCCTCCGCTTCCTTTGCTATCACAAGCACAGCGGGGTTGAGTTCTTCTCGGATGAAATCAGTCTTCGAAATTTATTTGATGCGCTGCGCTTTGAGCATGTTCAGAGGGAGATCGAGCATTTCATCCTGATGCAAAAGTCTTTGAAGTTTCTGAGGGACAGAAGTTTCTGATGTGTCTGAGGTAACGAGGTTTTCCACTTCTCACCTCTCACTTTTTACTTCCTTCACTTCCCACTTCACACTACCAGAGGGACGCTACCCGCGTTCCTCTTTTTTTTATCTTGACATGCGCCGCCTGCCGATTTCAGTCAGCAGGCGGGACAGGTCAATGCGATCTGCCCAAATTCATTCGGAGGTATCCATCATGCAAACAACTTTCATGGGCGTTTCGTACTCGCCCTCCAAACTCAAACTACTCGCCCTGTGCGAGACACCCATCCAACGGTCATTGACCGATTCTTCCGCCTGTTCGAATCTCGAACTGCTGTCCGCCATGATCGGCGGTCCCAAACAGATCGAGATCGCGGAAGCCATTGCCGCGCATTTCAAGGGCGATCTGCATCTGCTCTTTCAAGCTTCAGTCGTGGAACTGGTCTCCATCTCTGGAGTTGGCGAAGCGACCGCCGCGCGCATCAAATCTGCGCTGGCTCTTTCGCGCCGCCTGTCCATGACCAGCATGGATCGCGTAACGGTCAACTCACCAGGCGATGCCGCTGCGCTGTGCAGTGACATGAGTACCTTCGATGTCGAACACTTGCGCGTCATCATGTTGAATACCAAGAGCATGGTGTTGGGTATTGCGGATGTGTACAAAGGTTCGGTCAACTCATCACAGATCCGAGTGGCGGAGGTCTTTCGTCCTGCGCTGCAACGCAATGCGCCGAGCATCATTATTGCACATAACCACCCTAGCGGATCAGCTGAGGCTAGCAGTGATGATATAGCAGTTACTCGAGTATTGGTTCAAGCTGGCAAGCTACTCAGCATTGACGTGCTTGACCATATCATCCAAGGTCATGGTCGATTCACATCCTTGAAGGAAAAAGGTTTGGGATTTTCTTGATGTGTCGGTTCCAGCATAACTCTGGAATGGAATGAATTCCAGAGTAACTAAAGAATGCGGCGTATCCCTTATCTGGAACTTTACTGGATAAAACATCTCAGAAGCCAACATCTGGTGCAAGATTTGCGGGATTAACACTTTTCGAAAACTCCGCATTCCAGAGTTACGCCAGACGAAAACTCCCGATTCCAAACATACACAAAACTAGGATACAAAAAAACATGAAGTTATATACAAATTTTCAAAGACATTGCTTGGTTTTAGGCACAAAATGGCGATTCCATTCCAGAGTTACATTGGAACCGACATGATGTGTCGCGTCCAATGTAACTCAAGAATACGGAGATTCCATATCTGGCAATTCGCGCGATATGGAATGAATAGTGTCCATTAAACAACGGGAGGGCAATCTGCCCTCCCGTCTTTTCTGTATTTGGCTGAATATGATGTTCAAATCAAAAATTATTTAACATGGAACTGGTCATAATCTTGCTAAAAATTCGGCAGGACGCAAAATGGGAATGTCTTGAAAAGGAGTCAGAACCAGCAAGTCAGCGTCGCCTGAAACAATGCAATCTATTTGTGCGGCAAGGGCGGCTTCGAGAAACTTATCATCTTTGGGATCGCGGCAGGCGCTCACTGTTTGGGTGGGCACGACAAGTTCGCCGCGTAGACGAATCAAGTTAATCAGTTCGGTAATGTCATCTGGCTCAATGTGGTATTTCGTTCGGAATTTAGTGCGCCCGAGTACATCAATGATCTCCACCAGAATATCGGTTGTGTAAATGGCTGTAAAACGTCCGTCACGCAGGGCAAGCAGGACATCGCCCGTTGTCCCCTGGCGGCGGATGAGGGCGCTCACGAATACCCCTGTGTCAATGACTGCGCGCATGGGCTATCCCTGTCTCGCCGCTTTGATATCGGCAGCGATCTCATCTTCGCTGAAAGCCGCGTTCACTTCCGAAAGGCGATTCCAAACCTTGTCAAAACGCGCCAACACTTCGCTTTCCTGCATCTGCTGAAAACGCAGATAATCTTCGTAGGGGATTAGGACTGCTTCGGGACGCGAGCCGCGTGTCAACACAAGAAGCGTGTGCTTGCGGACGACATCCTCGAAAAATGGGCGGAATTTGCGCTGGAGTTCGGTTACACCAATAATTTTTTGCATAATAGTCTCCTTTGTATGTATTTCAATATGTATTCTAGCACATAACCGTCTGTTGAATATTACAAGAATATGGCTTGCCTCGTCTGCTCTGGAATCGCTCCAGGTCGGACGAGGCAGTCTGTTTTGGATTGTCAAACAAAAATTATCGGAGGTAAACCTTTATGACCTTTCACACTGAACACCTGAAATTGAAACCCGTGCTTGACTTGGCGCGACAACTCGACATCGCCACCAACCCGCATCCGCAAGCCATCTTTGAAGCTGGGAGCGGAGGCTTCCAGGTTTGGTGTACGCCTGACGATCATCCGCAAGGTTGGAACGGGATCCGCATGAATTCAGGCGCTTTCTCCAAACCCTGCGAGTATGCAGGCGGCGCGTATTGGAAATGGGAGAATGACAAAATCGTGGCTCTCGAAATCGAGACCACAGCGTATGCATTGTCAGATCAAAAGCCTGACCAATATCGTAACCACCGCGCAATCACCAATCGCGCGGCAGACATCGAGGGGCTCAAGCAAAAGATCGTCTGGCTATTTGAAAAGGCTGGTGTGCCGCTTCTGCCATTCGCGTTTGAGGAATCTGAACCAGCCGCTGACGACTGGCTCGAAGCTGGATATGAAGATCGCGTCAGCGGAACGGAAGAATGACATGATCGCCACTCTTTCAACAACCGCACTTTCCATCCCCGCTTCATCTGTTGATTGGAACTCCACTCTGAACGACCCGCACGCCTTGGCAGGTCTTTTGCGAAAACGCAAGTTACTTGGATACGGTGCATTTGGCGTTGTGTACAAAGTCTCTGATGCAGCGGTCAAGATCGGCTGCGTGGACGAGAACGAGCCCATCATTCAGCAGTGGGTTTATGAAACCCATGCTCTTGCCTTGCCCGTCTGGGGGTATCAACAGGAAGTGATCCTGCCGCGTATCATGACGCGTGAAGTTTGTCCGCGACATGGATATCCATCCGATCTCTGGACACCGACTTCCGTCAACTGTCATTGCGGCGAAGCGCTGGCGGCTTTAGTCATGCCAGTCGCTGAAACGCCCGATATGCTGCTTCTGGAAAACTCCGAGGCGGAGCAAATCTGGCAGACTGTCTATGACTCAGTCTTGGACAAATTCAGCGTCAGTCTTGACTTGCATTGGAGAAATATGATTTCCCTCGCTGCGCAGGGCAGGCTGTTGGTCTGTGACTTCGGCGACACCAACAGCAAGCTGGTTGAACTTTGGTAACTGGGCTATCTGCCCATTTTTATGCAGGAAGGTATTTTGCCTTCCTGCTTTTTTTATTTTCTGGGGTCGCTGCGTTTATTTGTTTCAAGCGAAATAGATAAACGCAGCAGTCTCAAAGGAGATTGCACAAAAATACTTTGGAGGTATTCCCACCATGGAATTCTATTTTGATAACGACCAGGCATTGGACCTGGGCACACCCGCAAAGAAATACGCCAACAATTTGCAAGCCATTCATCTCGCAAAAGAAATTATTGAGCAGGGACGCGCCGCTTCCGCAGAGGAACAAACCATCCTTGCCCGCTATGTGGGCTGGGGTGACTCTGCATTACTTCGCCTCGCAAACGGCTCGAAGGAATTGGGAGAATTTCTCACTGAAGACGAACTGCGCTCCCTGCGCGGATCGTCGCTCAATGCCCATTACACCGCATTGCCCATCATTGGCGCGATGTGGGATGCCCTGTCCTTCATGGGATTTGGCACTCAGCCCTCGCGGATCATTGACCCGTCCGCGGGTGTGGGACATTTCAAGTCCTTGATGCCGAGTTCATTTTCGGCAGAATGGGCGGAAGTTGAACTGGACAGCCTGACCGCCAATATCCTCAAACTGCTGCACCCTGAAAGCAGGGTCTTCGCAGAAGGCTATGAGCGCGTGGATTTTCCACGCAACTGGTTCGACCTGGCGATCTCCAATGTGCCCTTCGGGGACTATGGCGTCGTCAAGCGCGAACTACCGTCCTTCCTGCGCAAGTCGATCCATGACTTCTTCTTCGCCAACACCGTCTCGCTCTTGAGACCAGGTGGGGTGCTGGCATTTATCACCTCGCGCTATACGTTGGATAAAAAGGATAACAGTGTCCGTACCTGGCTGGCTCGCCATCTTGACCTGCTGGCTGCCGTGCGTTTGCCGAACAATGCCTTCAAGGAAAACGCGGGCACGGAAGTTGTGACCGATGTGCTCTTCATGCGCAAGCGCTTCGAGGAAAACAAGGATATGCCCAACTGGGTCGAGACTGAGTTCCTTTCCCAGAACTATCGGCAGACCAGCATCAACCGTTACTTCATGCGCAACCCGCAAATGATCCTGGGTGTGCATGGCATGGATGGCACGCTGTACAAGTCAGACGGCTACACCGTTCATGCAGATGAGCGCATTCTCGGTGATGCAATGAAAGAGATATTGCGCTCTGTATTGCCAGAGAATCTCTTGAACGAAAGTAACGAAGTAGTTTACGAAGAACACCCTTTACATGAAATCGAGATCACCTTGTCTGCTCCCAAGCCCGCAGACCAGGAACGCATCGATGGCTTGAAGTCCATCTACCTGACTGCCAAGAAACTGCTCAAAGCGGAAACAAAAGGCGCGTCACTGGTGGAGACATCGCAACTACGTCAGGAGTTGAATACTGCTTATGATGACTTCACGACAAAATATGGCGCGATCAACAAGGTCGCCAATATCCGTTTGCTGAGTGGATCATACGAAGCGCCCTTCCTGAAAGCCTTGGAAGAATACAACCAAACTTCCGCCACAGCCAAGAAAGCGGACTTGTTTAATGCGCCGCTGGTGCGCTCGACCGCGCAGGTGGAGAAGCCCTCGGTGGACGATGCCCTGCTGGTCTGCTTGGATAGCAAAGGCAAAGTCGATTTATCCTTCATCGCAGGGTTGAGCAAGACCACTGAAGAAACCGTCACGCAGCAGCTCGCAGGACGCATCTTCCACCTGCCTTCGGGCAATGATTGGGTCACGGCAGATGAGTATCTGTCCGGCAACGTGCGCGAGAAACTGCGCGAAGCAAAGGCGGTTGCTGTGTTCGATGATTCATTTCAAGAGAACGTCGCCGCGCTCGAGAGCGCCATCCCGCTCGACCTCAAGCCTGGTCAGATCCGCGCCCCGATGGGAGCGGGTTGGATTCCAACCGAGTTGGTTGAAAAGTTCACCACCCATCTGTTACACGAGGGTGAATACAAGATCGTCTACATCCCGCACCTGGCGCATTGGGAGATCGACTCAAGTTATCTCTGGCGCGTCCCCGAAAGCATCGCAAGAAGCCGTTGGGGAACGGTACGAACACACGCGCTGGAATTGATCGAGGCTGGCTTGAACGCCCGCACCGTTACCATCTATGATGAAGTCGAGGGGGTACGCTCCGTCAATCAGATCGAGACTGTCGCGGCGCAAGCCAAGTTGTCCGAGATCAAAGCCGAGTTTGAACGCTGGCTTTTCGATGATCCCGAACGCGCGGCACAGTTATGCTTTATCTACAACGAACGCTTCAACGCCTTTCGTGTGCGTGACTATGACGGTTCGCATCTCAGCGCGCCAGGTCTCAATCGCAAGATCAACCTGCGCCCGCACCAGAAGAACGCGGTATGGCGCGTATTGCAAAGCCGCTCAACCCTGCTTCATCACGAAGTTGGGATGGGCAAAACACTCGCCGCCTTGGTTGCGGCGATGGAATCCAAACGGCTGGGGCTGACACGCAAAGCCATGATCGTTGTCCCCAACCACATCACATCGCAGTGGAACATGAGTGCGCTGGCGGCTTATCCCGGCGCCAATATTCTCGCTCCAACTCCCCCTGATCTGAGCAAGTCGAAACGCGGTGAATTTCTATCGCGGGTGGCCACCAACGATTGGGACATCATCATCGTTCCCTTCTCATCCTTCAAGCTTCTGCCTGTTTCCGCCGAGACACAGTCCGATTTCTATCAGCGTGAAATTGATACGCTGTTCGACTACCTCTCGGAACTCAAAGCGGACAAGTCGCCCACGCGCGCGATCAAGGAAATTGAAAAAAGCATCAAGCGCTTTCAGGTGAAACTCGACACCCTTGCCGATATGCGCAAGGACGACGAGAAGACTATTACCTGGGAGGAACTGGGTGTGGACATGTTGATCGTGGACGAATTCCACGCCTACAAGAATTTGTATTTCTCGACCCGCATGACTCGCATCGCGGGGTTGACCAACACCGACAGCCAGCGCGCATTCGATATGTTCGTGAAGTTCAGTTGGACTCAGCATAACGGCGGCAAGGTTATCGGGCTGACGGGAACACCCGTCACTAACACCCTGGCTGAGTTTTTCACCATGCAGAGATATTTCCAACTGGAGACTTTGCAGGAACTCGGCTTATCCCACTTCGATGCCTGGGCAAATCAATTTGCATTGGCTGAAGCTGGCTTGGAGATGACACCGGACGGGTCAGGCTTCCGCATGAACACGCGCTTTCGCAAATTCGTGAACGTGCCTGAGCTGATGCAGATCTGGTTCCAAGTCGTTGACGCGAAACGCGTTGATGACAATTCTGGTATCGAGCGTCCCGATTTGTTTGAGGGCAAGCCTGTGAAAGTCTTGACCGATGGCGGGCAGGCATTACTCGATTATGTCTCCTCGTTGGCAGAACGCGCCGAGAAAGTCCGTGCGCGGCTGGTACAGCCCTATGAGGACAACATGCTCTGCATCACCGGCGATGGGCGCAAAGCCGCGCTGGATCTGAGCCTGGTCATTCCCACTCCGCCCAACTCCGCCATGCCGAAGATTGACGCACTGGCGGATGTCGCGGCGGATATTTATGAAGCGACATCCGCTGTGAAGGGGACGCAGATCATCTTTTGCGATCTGGCAACGCCGAAAGCAAAAGGATGAATTATGAAGGATGAGGGATGAATAAGAGCAAGTAAAAAGGAAGAAGTGAGAAGGAAGAAGAGCAAGTGGCGAAGAACTTTTTGCCCTTTGCTCTTTTTTTATCCTTCATCATTCATCCTTCATCCTTCATCCTTTAAGTTTAGGAGTTATCTCAATAATGAA
>CAMCQT010000134.1 GCA_945877125.1 Candidatus Brevifilum fermentans
AGGTTAAAGTCCATTTTCAATGCGACATTTTCTTTTGGTTTGAGCGGAGTCTTGAGCGGAACGCTGAGCAGGCTGTCGTTGAGCGAATAATTTGGAATGACAACTTCGCCATTTACAGTGACTTCGTCCACATGCATTTCACCGCCGAGAATATTGGCGAACAATCGAAATTCAACTTCGTTCAATTCAACTTCTTCGGCGTTGGTGTAAATGACCGTTTCATTTCCCGTGATGTGAACCAGGTCATCGGCAATGTTGAAGTTGATTTCATACATGCTTGCGTATGGAAGTTTATTCAAGATGTTTTGATATTCGGGGGCGAGTCCGTCTTTGTAAATGGAACGGTCTGTGGGGGACGGTTCGGTAGGTGGAATCGGCTCGGGCGTGGATTCTGCCTGTTGTGTAATGAACAGGCATAGGGTTAGGAAAAGAAGCGTGCTTGAGAGTAGGAAAATGTTTTTCATGGATAATTTTCCTTTAAGAAGATTAATGCCTGGGCGAGGACTTCATCTGGATTTAAAAGATTGGTGTTTATGATGATGTGGGCGTGTTCGCGGGCGTGGGAGAGTCTGCGTTGCTGTTCTTCGTGGTCGGCGGGCTGCCAATTTAGCTTTCGGCGGGCGGTGGAGTTTTCATACGAGCATTCTAAAAAAATAAGGACATCGGGATTGGTGATGTGCTGCCACATGTATTTGACATAGGAATGTTCCTGCGCGATGTGGCGGCAGCGATAGCCATGTTTTTCCAACCCTGCAATCAGCGTGGATTTTCCCGAGCCGCACGGCCCGACGATGCCGATCAGTAATTTTTTCTCTGGGTCACTCATTGGCGTGCATCAGGTGATGCAGTTCGTTGGGTCCGCCAAGCACGGCAAGCGTATAGCCCGCGCGAATGACGCTGCTATCAGTTGGGTGCATTTCAGAATGATGGTCGTAGCGGATAAGCACCACGTTAAGGTGAAAATTGTCTTCCACGTATCCGACAGTTTTATCTGCAAAGGAAGCATCTTCTGAAACAACGATGCGTGCCAGGCTGAGCAATTGCCCTTCGATGGAAATGGGATTGGTTACATCCACACCTGCGGCGGCGGCGGCAAAAACGGGCGCGGCCATTTCGGTGGCGCTCAATGCGATGAAACCAAATTGATCCTGGAGCGCGTGCGCAAAGTCTTCATCGAAAATGCGGACGACAACCTTTATGTTCGGATTCATGCTGCGGGCTTTGAGCGCGATCTGCAAGTTCATTGCGTCGTTCTGGCTTGCCAGAATGATGGTGCGCGCATCTTTGATATTTGCGGCTTCTAGGGTAGATGGGCGTGTGGCGTCCTCGTGAATGACGGGAATCCCAAGATCGCGAACCACGCTTAGCGTATCTGTGTCTGCGTTAAATTCGATTGCAGCGATCTGTTCGCCCATTTCATGTAACTTGAGCGCGACGCGATAGCCGAGATGTCCCAGCCCAACGAGGATAACGTGTTTATTTAATGTGGAGGCTACTGCCATTTCCCATTCCTTGCTGCGCGCACGGCGATTGAAAAGCAGACTTCCAAAATCTGCCAATCCCTGCGCGAGCATAACGATGCCAACAATGGGCATGAAGAAGTGAAATAATTGTAGAACAATGTGATTTGGAAAATTCCGATTTGGCGGTTGTAAAAATGTAATGGTCAGAACTGTGTAGATGGATTCAACAAGACTGCCCACAGGCTCATTAAGCAGATTCGACAGGTAATAAAAAAGCACCCCGCCACCGATGACCGCAAATGAGAACCATAATAAGGCAGAGCGGAATTCGCGCAGAAGGATGGTCGTATCGCGAATAGATGCTCGAAGATGCTGCCAGCGGTGTTTGCGCGTGCTTGTTTGATGTTCGTGCGCTTTAGCCATTGATCGGAAGCCTGACACTCATTCGTCTTACATCATCCCCTATGCGCGCTGAAACTTTTAATACCAGCACGCTGATATCATCTGCGGGACGATTGTCGTCAAGGCTGATGGCGTGCGCGAGGAGCGCATCTGCCAGTTGTTGCGGAGTTGGGTCCTGGTCTTCAATGAGTGAGCGAATGGTTTCGCTGACATTCATCGGTTGACCGCGCCGCTCGCCCGCATGACTGATTCCGTCGGTGAAGATGACGATAGTCAGTCCGGCTTCAAGCCCAACTTCAGTGATGACGGGGCGCACGTTGCGTGATGTGCCGAGTGAAATGCTGTCTTCGTTGTGTGAGTCAATTTGTTCGCCGCGGCAGATGAATACAGGAACGGGGTTGTTGCGCGTAAGCACGATAGTTTTGCTGTGTAAATCAACAGATGCGATGTTGAGCGTGCAGGTCACTTTGCCTGCTTTATCGGCAAACAATGCATCTGAGGCGGCGCGCGCGGCCGCGCCATCGCGTACGCCTTCTGCCAGCAAGCCGATCACTTTTCGCACCACTAATTGAGAAACAGCCTTTGCGCCGCGTCCGCTGGTTTGACCATCAGCCAGCACAACCGAAACTCCACCAGTGGGGCGCTCCACTACTTCGAGTGTATCTCCGCTTTCAGAGACAGCGTACTTGTTGATCTTTGCGACAGCGATTTGGATTTCCATCTGATAATTTTACTATGTCTTTGAAATTAAGTTTGTAGTTTCTCAGGTGGCAATTCAAGATCATTTTAAGAGTAAACTATGTGGGATGGCGTATAACTGAAAATACTCAAATTTACTTGACGCTTCAACCTCCTCCCGCTATAATCAGCCCGCTTCATTCAAAACCACCCAGACGGGCTTACATGCCCGTCTGATGTATGTAAAAGGAGAAAGTTACCAATGACCCCACATCCAAAACGTAAACATTCCAAGGGACGCCGTGACCGCCGCCGCGCACACGATGCTCTGACCGCGGTAAACACCGTCGCCTGCTCCAATTGCGGTTCCCTGCGCCTTCCGCACACTGTTTGCTCGAAATGCGGCTTTTATAACGGACGCGAAGTTATTCAAGTCAAGAAAGAAAAGAAAGCAAGCGAATAACAGCATCTTTACGTTATCATGCAAAATGGGTCGTGACTATCACGACCCATTTGTGTTTTAATGTGCGTAACGTCATTGCGAGGGCGCTTTGTTCTTTGCCCGAAGCAATCCCCACATATTTAAAAAGGATTCGCATGAAACTTAACTTACAAACCACAGCATTTATTTTCCCGGGGCAGGGTTCCCAAACAATTGGCATGGGCAAAGACCTCGCCGCACAATACCCTATTGCAAAACAAACCTTTGAAGAAGCAGATTCCATTCTCGGTTTTTCTCTTTCCAAATTGATGATGGAAGGCGCGGCGGATGAACTCAATGATACGGTCAATACCCAGCCAGCTTTATTCATTCATTCGATTGCTTCCTATCGCGCCTTCTCGCATCTTTATCCTAATCTGACGCCTGCCTCGCTGGCCGGGCATTCGCTTGGCGAGTTGTCTGCTCTCGCCATCGCTGGAGCATTCTCCTTCGAAGACGGCTTGCGCCTTGTCCGCAAACGCGCCGAGTTGATGAAGCGCGCGGGTCAACTTGCCTCTGGTGGCATGGCGGCCATCCTCAACCTCGACATTCTCGCGCTGGAAAAAGTCTGCGCCGAAGCCAGCATGCCCGATGAATCTGTGCAGGTCGCCAATGATAATTGCCCGGGGCAGGTGGTGATCTCAGGCTCAAAACCAGCCGTGGAACGCGCTATGGCGGGAGCAAAATCAGCGGGCGCAAAACGCGCCTTGCCTCTGGCGGTTTCCATCGCTGCGCACTCCTCTTTGATGGCTCCCATTCAACAGGAATGGAACGAAGCCGTAGCCGCCGCGAATTTCTCAGCATTGCAAATCCCAGTCATCGGCAACGTTCACGCCCAGCCGCTGATAGATGAATCCGCCGCCCGTGCCGACATCCTCGCGCAGATGCAATCCCGCGTCCGCTGGACTGAGTCGGTGCAATATTTGGTCTCAAGCGGAATCAACACCTTCGTTGAAGTTGGCTCTGGCACAGTCCTCGGCGGCTTGGTCAAACGCATAGCCGAAGGTATGACCATTCTGCCGCTGGGCAATCCGCAGGACTTTGCGGCGCTGGAATAACTTTGGTGACTCTGGAGTCCATCAGCTTGCTGATGGATAAAGCGGACGGCAAGCCGTCCGACTCCAAAGTTGCAAGCCCTCCCGCTTTTGCTCCAAGTCGGGCAAAATAGGTACATGAAAAAAATCTACCCCCTGATTATTCTCGTTTCTTTTGTCATTGCTTCCTGTGAGCCTGTGGATGCTCCGCAATCGGTTACGCAAATTCCGTTTTACGCAAGCGAAACGCCGCTGCCGTTCATCATTCCCGTCACCGACACGCCGATTATTCTCCCGCCAGCAAGTGAGACGCCCGCGTTTATCATCCCTGTCCCTGAAACGCCTGTTCCTGTTTCATCCGTAAAATGGTGGGAAGTATATTTCACCGACCCGCTGACAATCAACAATCCCGACATGATTGCGGGTTCCATCGAAGAAAAATTGATTGAACTCATCAACAACGCGCAGACCAGTATTCACATCGCGTCTTTTGAATTCAATCTCACGCCCGTAGCAGACGCGCTCATCGCGGCAAAGAATCGCGGCGTGGACGTGAAGTGGATGACCGATGACAAGAACGGCTTGGATTACGACACCCAGCCTGGGCGCGGACAATTTGCCTTGTTGCAAGCCGCTGGCATTGAAGTGAAAGATGATGACCGCTCGGCGTTGATGCACAATAAATTCTGGATATTCGATCAGCAGATAGTTTGGACGGGATCAACAAACATTTCGGTTAATGCGGTTTTCAAACAAAATAATAACGTGCTGGTTCTTCATTCGCCAGAAGTTGCCTTTATTTTTGAGCGCGAATTTCAAGAAATGTGGAGCGGACAATTTGGTCCGCGCGCGCCGTCCACGCTGAGCAATCAATGGGCGATTTTGGATGGCACGCCGCTTCAGGTCATCTTCTCGGCGGAGGATAACGCTCTCGCCAACTTGATCGCGCTCGTTGCGGATGCGCAGACGAGTATCCGTTTCCTCGCCTTTAGTTTTACCGATTATCCACTGGCTCAGGCGATGATTGACCGCGCGAAAGCAGGCGTGGATGTGAAAGGCGTCTTTGAAACTTTTGGCAGCGCTGGCACAGGCTCTGAACTAAAAACATTTTGGTGCGCGGGCGTTCCCGCGCGGCAGGACGGCAACCCAAGTTTTCTGCACGACAAAATCATCATCATTGATAACAGCATTGTCGTGACAGGCTCGTTGAATTATTCAACCAATGCCGATGAAGCAAATGAGGAAAATATTGTCATCGTAGATAATGCCGAAATCGCCGCCTTGTATTTACAAGAGTTCGATAAACTCTGGAATCAAGCGCATGACGTGGAAGCGGGGGCGGTTGTTTGCGAGCAGTGATAAGTGAAGAGTAATCAGTAATCAGATAGGGCAGGCTGTAGTGGCTTGCCTTTTTCTCTTGACAAATTTTACTATACGCTGTATATTTACGGCGTATAGTAAATAAGGAGCAAACATGGTCAGACCGACACTCAAAAAACAAATCGCAAATTTGCAGGAAGCCATCAAAGAAACCGCGTGGAAACAGATCGCCGAGTTTGGCGCGCCCGCGCTTTCTCTGCGGGCAATTGCGCGCGAGCTAAAGATTACCGCACCCGCCATCTACAACTATTTCCCAGACCGCGACTCGTTGGTGACGGCGCTCATCATTGACGCCTACGCGTCATTTGGAAACTGCCAATTGGCTGCGCGGGATAGTTTTCCGCAAGACCAAATGGCAGAACGGCTCCACGCGATTGGCATTGCATACCATCAGTGGGCGATTGACTTTCCCCAGCGGTATCAACTGATTTTCGGCACGCCCATCCTAGGTTATCAGGCTCCCAAAATGGAAGTTCTGCCGACGGCGGCACGTTCGCTCAGTGCGTTGGTTAGCGTTGTAGATGATTTGCGCGTAGCCAGTCTGCTAATTGCGGAAAACTTCCCAACTGTTCAACCCGAATTCAAACAACACTTTGAAATCTGGAAGACCTACGCAGGCGATTACGACATCTTTTCGCTCTCGGTTTCCATGCTTATTTGGAGCCGCGTTCATGGTTTGGTTTCGCTGGAACTTGCGGGCAATATCCCGCCGCATGGGATGGATGGCGCGGCGCTTTATCGCTACGAACTCGATTTGATTGCAAAGCAATTCATCAAGGAGAAAAAATGAAAACCTTAATTCTCGACGGCTCACATGCCAACGACTTAACCGCAGAGCAGGTGACTTCCGCCTTGCAAGCCGAACTTGCCGCTCGAAACTGGACATCTGAAACCATCGTTTTGCGCGAACAAAAGATTGGCAATTGTGCAGGCGATTTCTTCTGCTGGATTCGCAAGCCTGGCGTCTGCAACACCAACGACGACAACCGCATCATCGCCGAAAAAATTGTGCAGAGCGACCTCGTTATTTACCTTACCCCTGTCACTTTCGGCGGCTATTCCTCCGAACTCAAACGCGCGGTGGATCACCAAATTCAAAACATCTCACCGTTTTTTGCGACGGTGGGCGGCGAAACACATCATCAAAAACGCTATTCAAAATATCCCAGCGTGATTACTGTCGGGTGGGCAGATCAGCCCAACGCGCAAGTCGAAGCGGTTTTTCGTCACCTTGTCCACCGCAACGCCATCAACATGTATTCTCCCGCTTCAGTTTGTGGATTGGTGAATCGCGAAGCCAAACTGGAGGATCAACTCAACGAATGGCTGGATCAGGTCGCGGGCGGGACATCCATGCCCGTGCTTGATCTGCCGTCCCCAAAATTGATCCACGCTGATTCCATTCCCGTCCGCCGCGCGGTTTTGCTCGTCGGCAGTCCGCGCACCAGGAAAAGTACATCCGCTTCATTGGGCGGCTACTTGATGAATCAACTTGCCGCGCGTGGAATTGAAACCGAGACGATTCAAATTTACACCACCTTCAACTCCGCCGAGCGGACTTGCCTCGCATTCGAGAAACTTGACCAAGCCGATTTGGTTGTGCTTGCCTTCCCGCTTTATGTGGATAGCCCGCCCGCGCCCGTCATCGCCGCGCTTGAAAAAATCGCCGTGCATCGTTCAAATGTGAAAACGTCACAGCGTTTTGTTGCCGTTGCCAACTGCGGATTTCCCGAAGCCCATCACAACGATACCGCGCTCGCCATCTGCGAAGAGTTTGCCGCGCAATCTGATATGACCTGGCTTGGCTCGCTTTCATTGGGCGCGGGTGAAGGCATGGTGCATGGCAAGCCGCTGAATGAGTTGGGCGGGCAGGGCGCGCCCTTCCGCAAGAGCCTCGACCTTGCCGCCGCCGCTCTCGCCGATGGAAAGTCAATTCCGCAACAGGCGCGTGATTTGCTCGCCAAGCCGCTCATCCCCATCTGGATGTATAAACTTTTCGGCGGCATGGGTTGGAAACAAAGCGCGAAGAAGTACCGTATGCAAAAATCTTTGAGACAACAACCATATTTAGAAATAGGAGAATAAAAATGTCGAATATTTTCAACGGACGATATACCGCAAAGACCGACGAACCCTTTGTTGTTTTTTTGATTGGTATGCGAATCAACAAATGGTGGCGTCCCGATAAGTGGATTCCTGTCGTGGGCGCGATGACGCCCATGCTGACGACCTTGTTCACGCATCCCGAAAAGGGTTTCCTGCACGCCGAATATTTCTGGAATTTCAGCGGACCCCTTCTTTTGCAATATTGGCGTTCCTTCGAGGATTTGGAGAATTTCGCCCGCCAGCCTTCGGAGCCGCATTTGAAAGCATGGAAGAAGTTCAATCAATCAGTGGGCGTGGACGGCAGTGTGGGCATTTGGCACGAGACTTACACCGTTCATGCCGACCAGTATGAATGTGTGTACGGCAACATGCCGCGTTTCGGTCTCGCCGCCGCGATGGAGCACGTGCAGGCGACGGGTCGCCGCGAGACCGCCCGCAAACGGCTCGAAGCGAACAAGGCTTCGTAATCGGTCATTTTCAAAAAATTATTTATAAGGAGATCAATCATGTCACAAAATGAATTGCACGTAATTTTTGGCACAGGCGCACTCGGCAAATGGACAGCCCGCGAATTGGTCAGACTGGGCAAACCAGTCCGCATGATCAGCCATTCGGGCAAAGCGGATTCGCGCATTCCCGCCGAAGTTGAAGTTGTCAAAGGCGATGCCTACGACACAAAGAGCAACATCGAATTAACCAAAGGCGCCGAGGCTGTCTATCAATGCGCCCAGCCGCAGTACCATGAATGGGCTGAAAAATTCCCGCCGATGCAGAAGGCAATCTTTGACGCCGTCTCAGCCAATGGCGCAAAATTCATCGTCGGCGATAATCTCTACATGTACGGCGACACAAACGGACAACCCATCCGCGAGGACATGCCCTACCAGCCGCACACCAAAAAAGGAAAGGTGCGCGGCGCAATGGCAACCGCCGTCATGGACGCGCACCGCGCAGGTAAAATCCGCGCTGCGATTGGGCGTGCCTCCAACTTCTTCGGACCCGATGATAATGCAGTCACGTCCTTCGCCATCCGTCCCGCTCTTTCAGGCAAAGCCATCAATTTGATGGGAAAGATGGATCAGCCGCATACATTTTCCTACATCGCAGATTTTGGAAAATTATTGGCGACCCTCGGCACACGCGAAGAAGCGCTGGGGCAAATTTGGTTTGCGCCGTCTCCCGCGCCTGTGACACAAAATCAATTGGTCAAAATCATGGAAGAGGAAATCGGTCAGAAGGTCAAGGTCATGGCGGCAGGCAAGTTGATGTTGAATATGCTGGGTATGTTCATGCCGACCTTGCGCGAATCGGTGGAGATGCTCTACGAATGGGAGAAACCATTCATCATGGATTCCAGCAAAGCCGAGAAAGCCTTCGGCTGGCAGGGTACTTCTTTGAAAGATGCCATGCGCGCAACGATTGAGTGGTGCCGGCAGTCGTAGAGTGTAGCGTGTAGCGTTTGAAATCGTTTACGCAACACGCTACACGTTTTTTCTTCGCCCTTCAGCGTGAATCACATCCAAAACAAAAAGCCGCGTTTCGCCTTGCGTACGCGACTCTTTATTTTTTATCCCGCAACTTCCACTTCTTTCCTCCGTATATCTTCAAGGACTTTGTTTTTTGTCCCAAAAGTAATAAACTTAACTAAAAAATATATTGCAGGAGAAATAATATGAATAGACAAGGTCGAACACAACTTGCCCTCGGCGTCATCCTCATTTTGCTCGGCGGGTGGTTTCTGCTTGACAAAACGAACCCAGAGTTTTTTGCTCCCATAGCAAAATACACCGCGTGGCCCTTTAACTTGATTTTGATCGGCGGCGGAATCTTCATCGTTGGCTTGGTGCTGGGGCAGCCTGGTATGTCCGTTCCAGCCGCTATTGTTGCTGGCATTGGCGGAATTTTTTATTATCAGGAAATGGTAAATGATCATGCCTCCTGGTCTTACATGTGGGCGTTGATCCCTGGCTTCGTAGGTGTCGGCTCTGTTTTGGCAGGCTTGCTTGGTGACAATACGGCTCACAACCTCAAGCACGGATTAAACTTGATGGTGGTCAGCGCAGTCCTGTTCCTTGTCTTTTCATCCTTCTTTGGCGGGTGGACATTGCTCGGCAATTACGGTCCCGCCATCCTGCTGATCCTGCTTGGCGTGTGGGTGCTCGGCAGTGGGTTGTATCGTTCGTTCCGCAAACGCGAGGAATAACATGAGACGCAATCAATTATTATGGGGTGTTGCTCTGCTCCTCATTGGCGGGCTGATGCTTGCCAATGAGATGGGAATTAAACTTCCCAACGGCATGTCGCTCACCGAACTCTTTTGGCCCCTGCTTCTTATTTTTGGCGGCGTTTTGGTCCTTGTTGGCGTCTTTTTGCGCGGCAATATTGAAACAGAAAATGCCTCCATTGATTTGCAAGGCGCAAGCACTGCAAGCCTCAAAATTAATCACGGCGCGGGCGAGTTGAAAATTCACAGTGGCGCAAATCTCAACGAATTGGCGCACGGCTCTTTCTCTGGCGGGTTGGATCACAAAGCTAATCGAAACGGTGACAGGCTCGAGGTCAAAATGAGACCCGCAAAAGATGTCATGGATTTCCCGTTCTTTGGTCCGCGCACTCAACTTGATTGGGATGTCGCGCTCAATCCCGAAATCCCAATTGCATTAACAATGAATCTCGGCGCGAACAAAGCCATGCTTGACCTGCGCGACTTAAACCTCACTGATTTGAAATTGGAAACAGGCGCGAGTGAAACTCAAATTACAGTGCCCGCCCGCGGACGCTTCCATGCCGACTTTGATCTGGGTGCTGCTTCGTTGGAAGTGATCGTGCCTGATGGGCTTTCCGTCCGCATCCACGCCTCGATCGGCGCGGCAAGTTTGCAGGTGAACGAAACCCGCTTCCCGCGCAACGGCAGTTACTATCAATCTCCCGATTATGACTCCGCAGCAAACGCAGTCGATATGACCATCGACGCGGGCGCGGCTTCGATCAACGTGAAGTAGGAGGATTTTATGAAACGGTTTGATCCACGAATTATCTTTGGCATATTACTGATCGCTGGCGGCGGGCTGGCTCTGGCGCAAAGTATGGGACTGCTTCGCAACGCTTCGGATATTTTCTGGGGTGGCGCTTTTTTGGCGGCGGGACTAATTTTCCTCTCCCTGCTTTTTGGCGGACATTGGTGGGCATCGTTTCCCGGCTTCACGCTGGTTGCCCTCGGCGCATTGATCTTGTTGCCCAAATCCCTCGAAGGTTTTGGCGGCTCACTCTTCCTTGGCGGCATTGCCCTGTCATTTTGGTATGTATATTTGACCAGTCGCACCGAACGCTGGTGGGCAATTATTCCCGCCGGTGTCTTAACCGCATTGGCCGTGATGATTGTCGTCGCCGAACGTTATGAACAGTACGGTGGCGCAATTTTCCTTGGCGGCATTGGATTATCATTTTTGGCTGTGTATGCCACTGATCGTCTCGAACGTTGGTGGGCGCTTATCCCCGCCGGTGTGTTGATTACGCTCGCGGGCGTCACCATTGCCGCAGAACGATTTGGCGAAT
>CAMCQT010000135.1 GCA_945877125.1 Candidatus Brevifilum fermentans
CTGTCATGGCAGGACCTGACCTACGCGACCCGAACTCATTGCATCAACCTTTGCCCACGCTTGAAAATTGGGATCAGCTCAACCTGCGCGGAATAAAACTTGGCGTCTACAAAGAATGGTTCCAACATGCCGACGCTGAAGTGGTCGCCGCTTGCGAAACCATGCTCAAACGGTTTACAGATATGGGCGCAGAAATCCGAGAGATCGTCATTCCAGACCTGGAACTAAATCGCGTCGCGCAAACAGTCACGATTGTCAGTGAAATGATGCAATCCATGAGTTACACCTACGCCGAACATCACCGCGAACACGGACTGGACGTACGCCTCAACCTCGCGCTGGGTCGCGCCTTCACCGCACAAGATTATGTGCTGGCACAGCGCGCCCGCACACGCATCATCAATAATTTCAACCGCGCCCTCGAAGAAGTGGATATGATCCTGACACCCACCACAGCCATCGCCGCCCCGCCCATCCCCAAAGATGCGCTGCCCGATGGAAATTCAGACCTGTCCACCACCATCGAGATCATGCGCTTCGTCACCGCTGGCAACATGACCGGCTTACCGGCCATCTCCTTCCCTGTTGGCTACACGACAAACGGATTACCCATCGGTATGCAAGCTATGGGACGCGCCTGGCAGGAAAATTTACTTTTACGCCTCGCAGTCAACGCAGAGCAAGCCGTCGAACGCAAAGAGCCGGAGATGCATTACAAGATTTTATAAACACCAATCTTTGGAAGTCTTCTCGATCAACTTTTTATTTAGGTAACGCAGGAAAAGACTTCCAAGGTTTTTATACTTTATTATTAGGAGACTCCCATGGCTGAATTAAAAACAAAACTTAACGATGCAAATGTCACTGACTTTCTTAATCAAATTGTTGATGATGAAAAGCGGGCGGATAGTTTTGAGATATTAAAGTTAATGCAACAGGTCACCAAGCAGGAGCCAAAGATGTGGGGCTCAAGCATCATCGGCTTTGGGCATGTTCACTACATATATGAAAGCGGGCGCGAAGGCGATTGGTTCGTCACGGGGTTTTCACCGCGCAAACAAAACCTAACTTTATACGTGATGGGAAGTTTCAACCCACATGCTGACCTGCTGGAAAAACTTGGCAAACATAAAACAGGCGTGGGATGTTTGTACATCAACAAATTGAAAGATGTGGATGTCAAAGTTTTGAAAGAACTGATCAAGCAATCGGTCAAAGCTGCCAGGAAGCTATGAGCCTGCAAAGAGACCCAGAGGAATTTGAAAAAAAGATCCTGCATAAATTTGCGAATCTTTCAAACAAGCGCATTCTGGAAATCGGATGCGGCGAAGGTCGCCTGACGTGGAAATATGCAAGCGCACCCAACCTAACCGTTGGGTTTGATCCTGACCATCAGGCTTTGCGCGTCGCCCGAGCAGACTGCTCCCATGACCTGCGCGAGTATGTCCACTTTGCACAAGCCAGCGCAAGTCACATCCCATTCTCAAAAGAAACTTTTGACATTGCCATCCTGGCCTGGTCACTGTGATGAATGGAACATGCGAGCATGGTTCATGCTCTGGATGAAATTCGCAGGACGCTCAAACCAAACGGCGTGCTGATAGACCTGCGCCCTGTTGAGTCAAACTGGTCGGTGGAGGTTTCTTCGTTGACGGGCTATCAGCTTGCGGGTAGGTTGAACGACATGCCCATGGGTCTGGCAGATGACGAGGCGGCGTTTAAAGCCATGAGAGAAGTCGAATCCCGCAGGTGGTACATCAAAGAAAAAGAAGAGGAATTTTCCTTTTTCTATTATTGGGACACGCCTTCTGAAATGAAGGAATTTATGGAAACCGAATGGGAGGACTTTGAAAAGATGGAAGAGGATGTTTTTCAAAAAGCAAAGTCACTGTGGGCAATTGCAAACGCAGATACGCGCGTGCGTGTGCGTGTGAAAATGCTGATCACAAAATGGGAGAAATGGTGGGGTTGAATTACGACAAATTAAGTCTATAATGCAAGCATTAATCTCTTGGAGGAGAACCTTATGCTTGCGAAAAACAAGAACATTATTTTATCCATATTTTTCATCACCCTTGCAATGCTTGCCTGCAACCTGCCCGGAGGCGCACCAGCCACTGAGGAACCCATCTGGACCGACACAGTAACTCCCACAGTTACAGCTACGATCATTGCGTCTGAAACGCCGAGCCCCACCACAGTTGCCGAAGCATGTGCGCCCATTGTCACAGCCAACACGGTTGCAAATGTCCGCAGCGGACCAGGGCAGGCGTATGGCATTATTGGTTCAATTCCACAGGGCGGCACAGCCAACGTGGCAGGAAAGAACTTTGACGGAACATGGTGGTACATTGAGTTTGCTGGCGGTAATGGCGGGTTTGCATGGATCGCGGGTTCGGTTACTTCTGCCGCTTGCATCCCCGACACACTCGCATCGATTGCTGCGCCGCCAACGCCCATTGTGCCAACTGCCACGCCCACAAACACAGGGGTTCCAACGGTTGCCCCATCAGCAACAGCCACCCCTGGATTTATTTTCCTTACCCCAATTTTTTTATTTCCTACAGCAACATCGACGCCTTTTATTCTATTTCCGATCTTTCCCATTCCCATTGGTCCATAAGATAAGTAACCCAAGTTGCCAACTTGAGATAAAAAATGGTGTGTCGCTCTGAGGGAGCGTGTTCTCGGCGACCGAAGAGCCTCTAGCCTAGTGGTAGAGATGCTTCGGGGCAACAAACGCCCCTCAGCATGACATAAAATGAATAGGGTAGCAACTTGAGTTAAGTATAAAAAAACTCCCAGCAAAATAATGCTGGGAGTTTTTTTATACTTGCCGCAACTCAAGATGCAACGCCAGGCACATTCACCAGATCGTGAATCCATTTCCTTGACCTGAATCGCCAGCCGCTGATAAAGGCTTTGGTCAACTCTTCGAGCATGACCATCAGGTAGACCAAATACACGGGAAGATGGAACACAAATGCGCCAACATACGCGGCAGGGACACCGACCAGCCACATGGAAGCAAATTCCATGAGCAGGGCAAAGCGTGTATCGCCGCCTGCGCGCAGTGCGCCGATGAAAACCGTGAAGTTGAACATACGAATCCATAACGTGCAAGCCATCACCAACAACAGCCAGCGGACATTGGTCTCACCGCTCGGCGAGAGTTCGTACAGCCCAACAACTGCGTCACGCAAAAGAAAGATGATAAATCCGACGCCGACGGCAAAGGCAACTCCCAGAATAACGACCCGCCGAACGATTTCGTAGGATTCCTCCTTTTGTCCCGCACCAATACGGTTGCCCACCAGCACCGAGCAGGCATTCCCAAGCCCGATAAAAACGACGAAGCCAAGCTCTTCGATGGTGGCGTTGACATTAATTGCCGCAATGGCTTCGGTGCCGATGTGGGCATAAATAGCGTTGTAGGTGGTGATGCCCAGTGACCAGAATAGTTCGTTGGCAACAGCAGGGGATGCGGTTTTCAATACGCGGAGAAAGAAGGGTTTGTCGAACGAGAAAAAAGTCAACGGGTTGGCGGCGAGCGGAGTCTTCTGGGTGTAGATCAAGACAAGGAGCAGAATCAGCTCCAGGGTCCAGCCGGCGGCGGTGCCAATTGCCGCACCACGCACGCCGAGGGCGGGAAGTCCGGCAATGCCGAAGATCAATCCATATCCCAAAATCGTTTTGAAAACCAGCGCCACAATGGTGGCAACAACCGTCAACCGAATAAGTTGAATACTCCGCAAAACAGCGATGTAGGCGGTGGCAATGGCAATGGGGATATAAGTGAAGCCAACAATGCGGAGGTAACTACTGCCAATGGCGATGACCTCGGCGTCTTTGGTATAAAAGCCAAGTGCGGTTTCGGGAATCAACAAAGCCACAAGTGTGAAGATGAATGCAATGGACACGGACACGATCAGACTCATGCCAAGCACTTTGCGAATCGGCTCCAACTCCTGCTTGCCCCAATATTGGGCGGTGAAAATTGCCATACCGCTGGTTGTGCCAAAGAGGATCAGGATTAGTACGAAAAATACCTGGTTGGATAAACCAAGCGCGGCGATGGAGGTTTCGCCCAATTGCCCGACCATGATGACGTCGATCATGTTTAGCGAGGCGCTGAGTAGTTGTTGAAAAGAAATGGGAACTGCAATGACGAGCAATTCACGCAAAAAGGAACGGTCTTTGAGGAAGGAGAGATTCATAGGGGAATATTGTATCAAAAGAGAAGTGACTGTCACCTGCAAGGCAACAGTCACTTTGGGATGAATCAAATATTTGGGGGAGTTTTTATGCCTGCTCAGCCTCTGCATCCCACCATTTGGACAGATGACTGCCAGCGCGTTTGGGCTGGTCTGTGTAGTGCGAGACATCGTTGAATAACATCAGACGCGCGCGAACCGGAGTTTTGAAGTCGATTACGTTTAGGCAGGCCGGGGATTGGTCAAGGCGGTCACGATACCCGCGCGCATCGAAGCCCAACACACTGCTGATTAATAATCTCAACGTGGCTTTGTGCGAGACGACCAGCACATTTTGTCCACGATGGTTGACGACAATTTCACGGATGACTGGCAGAGCGCGCGCAATCACGTTGACGCCTGCCTCGCCTCCTTTTGGAGCAAACGTGAACGGGTCTTCCTCCCAGGCGGCGTACTCCTCGGGGAATTGCGATTCGACATCTGCGCGGCGCATGCCCTCCCAATGTCCATGATGAATTTCGCGCAACCCTTCCCGATGAATGAGCGGAACATCATGCGGACTTGCAACAAGGGTGGCTGTCTGAATGGTGCGCGTCATGGGGCTGCAATAGACGGCCGCGATGCGATCGTCGGCTAGTCGCTCACCCAATTGCGCGGCTTGAAATTTCCCTTCGTCAGAAAGGTAGACATCCACCGCGCCAGCAAAGCGGTCTTCGGCGCTGAGTTGGGTGGCTCCGTGGCGAACCAGATAAATGCGGGTTGTTTTTTGTTCGGACATATTTCATTCTCCCATTGAAAAAAAATAAAACCACAAAGGTTCACAAAGGCACACAAAGGGATTCTTGGTTTTTCCTTCGTGACACTTTGTCTCCTTTGTGGTTGTGAAGACAGCGGAATTGCTTGTCTTTACTTGGCTGGCGGTATTCCGAGATTATGTTCCAGATGAGCGATGAACCATGTTACCACAGTCAGCGTAACACCTTTGCGCGCGCCGAACATGAGTTTGCGTTCCACCGCATCCAGCGGAAAGGCATCCACGATAACCATACTGCCTTCCCCATCCACGCGGACTTCGCACGAAAGTTCGGTACGATCGCCGAGAGTTTGTCCTAAAATGGTCTTGGGAAAACGGGCAGTCAATTTGAATTTATCTGGAGCTGAGGAAATGATTTTCCCGTCCAGTTTTTCGGTCACTTTCAACGCCGCCTGAAAAATGCTCTGCGCATCTTTGGCATAATTCTTTTCCTGATGTTGTTCGAATGGCATACGAGACCTCACTTTTCAGTAAATTAACGAACACGTAGTAACGACTTTAGTCGTTCGGGTAAAAAGCGACTAAAGTCGCCACTACGAAACACTTGCATAAAATGTTAATTTTTACACAGTCTCAATTTTCTTAAAGCTGACTTGCCCGAAGAGTTCTTCGATCAACGGACGCGTGCCAACTTCGGTTCCGCTCAGGCTGGCGGTGGCGGCTCCGCTGGCGACGCCCCACCCCAGCGCATCTTTCAGCGAGACAGCTTGATCCAACGCCCAGACCAATCCGCCGACCATTGAATCGCCTGCGCCGATGGGATTCTTTTCCTGAATCTTTGGGCTGTGAGTCAACCACGTCCCTTCGGAAGTTTGCAACAACGCGCCCGCCTTGCCCATCGAAATGACCACGTTCTGCGCGCCCATTTTGCGGAGTTCAGCGGCAGCGGCGGCGATTTCAGCCGTGTTGCTCACGGGCAATCCGGTCAGCGCCTGAGCCTCTTCGGCATTGGGTTTCACCAGATAGGGTTTTTCAACACAGCCAAGCCGCAGGGCTTCACCAGTCGTATCCAAAATGGCGTACGCTTCATGTTTATTGAGCACGCTCACTACGCGGGCATAAAAATCATCAGCCACGCCAGGCGGCATACTGCCAGCCAGCACCCACCACTCGTCGCGTTTGGCGAGTAAATCGATTTTGTCGAGCAATTCCTGCTGTTTGGCAAAATTCACCAGCGGACCTTTTTCATTAACCTTGATGTAGTGGTCGTGTGTTTGCGTCACGATGCTGACGTTCGTGCGCGTCTCGCCAGCCACCCAAACAAAGTCTGTGCCGATGCCGAGGCTCTTCAAACCGTTTTGCAGCAATTCGCCCGCGTTGCCAGCCAGAAATCCAACAGCGGTGCTCGAGGCTTCCATGCCTTTGAGCAGGCGCGAGACGTTGAAACCTTTGCCACCGAAATCCACGCGCGATTCGCTGGCTCGCAACACAGAATCAAGTTCCATCGCAGGCACGGTCAATTCGCGGTCAACGGCGGGGTTGGGCGTGAGGGTGTAGATCATTCAGGCTTCTCCCACATTTTTTCGATCAGCGCCACTTCCGCCTCATTCGTCCACATCAAGTCTTCTCCCAGTTTGGCTGCGACTTCGGGCAGACGATCCTGGAGTTCCTTCAATCCCATCAACGGCAGATTGCGGATTTGCGGGAAGATGACGACCTTGCCCGGATATTTTCCTTCGATGACTGATTGAATTGCCTCAGCCGCCGTTTCCAACCCGCCGATAGCTGCCACTGACCGACCGGGAGATAACGTCCCTGCGACTCTGCGTTCCATCACAGAAGCCTGGTCGTCAATGGTGAGACCTGACGTACCCGTGTATTGCGCGTTGGAAAGATACACATTGCTGAGGTTGACCGCGCCCATCGTGCCATTCGGAACGCCCGCAAAGAAGACCATCATTCCATCGGGCTTCATGACCGAGCTGCCTTCTTCCATCAAAGAAGCAACAGGCACGCTGACCACAACATCGTCCGCGCCTTGATTCTGGGTGGCATCCATCACGAAATCATAGAAGTTTTGCTTGGCTGTGTTCGGGTTGAAGAAGAGCAGTTTGCGCCCGTGTTTATCAGCCAGCGGCTTGAACATGTCGTTCAAGGTTTGCAGGCGGTCGTCGCTGATTTCGGTGGCGATGATAAGTTTGGGTCCGTCGGGCAGTTCGAGCGCGCGTTGGACATGCATTTGTCCCATCGGTCCGCCTGCTCCGATGAAGACAGTTGAGCCGCCGGCACGAAGTTCGCAACGGTTGCGGGCTTCGCCGTAGGCGGCGGCAATATCTGTTCCATTGGTGCCGATAAAGGCGATGTAATCGTAGTGCAGGCGTCCGAGGTCCACTTGAACGAGACCATCGAGCGGCTGCGTGCCGACCAGGTTACAAGTTCCGCGGCGGGCGATGAAACGCGCGATCTCGCCGATGGCGCTGCCAGATTTTGGGTTCAGCACCACGATGTCATCAAAGCCGACACCGCTGGTAAGTTCTTTGCTGAGCGATTCGTAATCGGCGTGAGTCAAGCCGTTGCGTTCGACGATCTTTGCCTGGGTGTTGGAAACTGCCTGTTTAATAGAGTCAGGCACATCGGTTAGGATGATCGTGGCGGGGGCTTCCAATCCAGCAGAAAAACTAAAGGAGGTTGAATCGCCTGGCTGACCGACAATCCACATCATCCCGCCCTGTTTGGGTGTGAGTCTGCGGCGTTGGGTGTAGGCGCCCATCACGCAGCCCCACGGTTCGAGCAGAGATGATTCGGCGTAGCCCATGTCTTCTTCGACGGGTAAAAGACATGCGCCTGCGTCGGTCTTGAGCACTTCGTCGCCGATGAGATGATATTGAATCAAGCCGCCGGGGATGGTGTAGCCGTAGGCCGTGCTTATGCCCTGCTGATAAATATCGGGCTGAACGGCGAGGCGTTGACCTGATTTGTAGTTGGCTTGCAAGTTCTTGCCGACTTTTACAATGGTGAGCGCAACTTCGTGACCGAGACGGGTGGGATCAACAGCCAGGTTGCGATTGTAAAGTTTGGGATGCGCCCCGCCCTGCTTGAGAATTTTGACATCCGAGAAACACACACCAATGCTGTCGATGCGGACGAGGAGTTGGTCGTCGTTGGGTTCGGGAATGGCGAAGGGTTCGGGTTGGCCGTCGTGCCCCAGGTTTTCCATTCCAGCGCCGTAGAGATTCCATGCCCAACTTTCTTCGGGGATGGTGTAATTCAATTTACGATAGGCTTGATATTTTTCGCCCATGATGTTTTCCTTTTTGGATAGTTGATGGTTCAAGATAAGAACTCAAAAATCTGGATTGCGGACTTTAGTCCGCTTCTCGCGTAAACGCGGACTAAAGTCCGCAATCCGATCTGAGAAAACATGTGTGGCAGCAAGCTGCCACACTCCAAATTAATTGAGGTGTTTTTTGACCAGCTCGCGCACTTCCTGCGCGGTGGAACAATTGAGGGCTTCGCGCGCCACGGGCTGCCAATCGGCAATTTTGAGCGAGCGCACCTGAGCCTTGACCGTTGGCACGGAGGGAATGCTGACGCTCAACTCATCCATGCCGAGACCGAGCAAAATGGGAACCGCCGCCGCGTCTGAGCCAAGTTCACCGCAGATGTCGGTTCGCTTGCCATACTTGTGAGCCGATTCAATTGTGTGGGCGATCAGGCGCAAAACAGCAGGGTGAAGTCCATCGTGCTTGCAAGCCAGCGCAGAGTTGCCGCGATCCATAGCCAGAGTATATTGAGTCAGGTCGTTGGTGCCGATGGAGAAGAAGTCAATTTCGGGTGCAAACACATCCGCCATCAGCGCGGCAGATGGAACTTCGACCATGATGCCGATCTGCACCGGAGGTGTGCCCAACTCGCTTCGTATTTCTTCGATCAAGGCGCGCGCCTGTCGCAGTTCGGCAATATCGCTGACCATCGGGAACATGATCTTCAAATTTCCAGAAGGCGCGGCACGCAGAATGGCGCGTAATTGTTCACGGAACAACTCTAGCCGATTGAGGCACAGGCGAATTCCGCGCTCACCGAGGAACGGATTTAATTCTGGTTTGAGTTGAATATATGGCAGGGGTTTATCGCCGCCAATGTCCAGCGTGCGGACAATCACGGGCAGGGTCTTCATCGTTTCAGCGACGGCGTTGTAAACGGCAAATTGCTCATCTTCGGTCGGCGCGGTGGTGCGTTCGAGGAAGAGAAATTCAGTGCGCAGCAGACCAATCCCATCCGCGCCCATGTGCAGGGCTTCGGCGGCATCTGCAATCGAACCCGCGTTGGCGGTCACATCTACGCGATGACCATCGAGCGAAACCGCGGGCAAAGCCGACTGCTCCTGAGCGAAGCGGCGGTACTCCAGCCAGCGGCGTTGGGTAATTTTCGCGCGCTCCAAAATATCCGCCGCAGGGTTCACAGTCAACGTGCCGTCGTTGCCATTCAAAATGACGGGCGTCTTTTCTTCAAGCGCCAGCATGGATTCATCCACGCCGACGATGGCGGGAATACCAAGCGCCCGCGCCAAAATGGCAATGTGCGAAGTCGGCCCGCCTTCGACGATTCCAAAGCCGAGCACACGTTCGGGGTCAAAGGAAGCCGTGTCCGAAGGAGACAACTCACGCGCAACGATCACCACCGGCGTCTTTGGCATGAAGCCTTTTTCGCTCAGCCCCAGCATCAGGCGCAAGACGCGCTCGCCCACGTCACGCAGGTCATCGGCGCGCGCCGCAAGCAAAGGGTCATTCAGCGCCGCAATCGACGCGGCTTGCTCATCAATCGTAGCCTTCCACGCCTTCGCAGGGCTAAGACCCGTATCCACCCGTACTTGAACCGCCTCGCTTAATTCGGGGTCGTCCAACAGTTCCGCGTGCGCCTCAAAAATGGCAGCTTCCGCGCCTAATTTTTTATCATTCATTTGCTGATGAAGTTCAGCAAGCTGCACCTTGGCACGGGTCAGCGCTTCAGCGAGATCAAGCTGACCATCGGCTGAAAGTATTTCGGGGTTATCAAGATCCAATTCAACTTGTTGGAAGTGGAAAATGGGGCCCACTGCAATGCCCGGCGCAGCACCGACACCCTTGATAACGCCAGGCTCGGCCGGCGGAGGAATTTCCACGGGCGCATCAACCTTAATCGGAGCTGGTTCTGCTTCGACAGCAGGGTCAACATCCCCAAGCCCCGCACGGATGGCGATTTCGAGTTCGGCAATCGCCTTTTCTTCGTCCAGTCCATTGGTCTGGAGTGTAATTTCACTGCCGCACACCGCGCCCAGCGTTAACACAGAAACCATGGATTTGGCATTAACCCGCTTCGCACCATGCTGAAGGCTGATATCCGATTTGAATTGTTTGGCCAAATTGACCAACACCTTAGCCGGGCGTGCGTGCAAGCCAGTTCTATTTTGGATGACTAGCTCAATTTGTTTCATGAGAGACTCTGTCAATTCTGCATGAATCATTAATATTCATGCCAGGAATGTAAATTTCAGGAGGGTTCTTTTTCGCCCAAATATTTCACAACAACATCCGGGTCGTCTGTTTTCAATAATTCAGCGAGGTTTTCTTCGTCGTCGATCACATCTGCCAGATTGGACAACACTCCGACATGTTCATCCGATGAGGCGGCAATGCCGATCACCATGAATACTTTTTCGCCTTCGTCCCATTCCACACCATCTGTCAATTGCAGAACGGAGATTCCCGTCTGCAGGATGTGTCCACGGTTTTCATAAATCCCATGCGGAATGGCAACCCCATTCCCCAAACTGGTAGACATGGATTGTTCACGAGCTAACATGCCGTCAACATATTCGGGCAGCACACAGCCAGAGTTCACCAGCAGTTCTCCAGCCTTGCGGATTGCATCCGCCTTGTCTGTGGCGCTTGCTTGAAGAGATATTCGGTCTTTGGAAAGAATAGCCATATTTCATCACCTGTTGTTTTTTCTCCCCGCATGAGACGGAAAACCACAATCAAATCCTCCGACAGGAATTTGATTT
>CAMCQT010000136.1 GCA_945877125.1 Candidatus Brevifilum fermentans
AGAAAGAAAGATGGCAGGTCAAGAAAACGCGCAATCGCGGGCGCGTAGATTTTGGGTTCAGACATCCACGGCGCGTGCTTGGCTGAGGCTGTGACTTCAGCGGGATACCAAACCTGCGCCATGAATCTGCGCGGCTCTTCTTTGCCCGAATATAATTCCTTGCGCGCTTTGTCTGTGAATTCATAGATCGTTGTGCCAACTTCAAATGTTCCGCCTGGCGAGGCGATTTTCGGGACGGGCAACAGGATGGGCAATGCTGTCGAAACAGCAACCAGCCCAAGGGTTAGGGCTGATGCGAGAAGTTTTATATCCAAAACAAAAAAAGAAATTGTGGTCAGAATTAAAGTCAACGCGTAAAGCGGAATCATCTGCCAGCGATAGCCTTCCAGTGGAAAATGAATCAGGGTGACGATCAATGCTGCCATGGGCGCAAGGCGAAAGATCATTGGGCGAGGTTGCGGCGAAAGCAAATACACAGCCAGCAATATTGGAATGGCAAATTCAAGTGGGCGCATAAGATTCCTTACTCTAAAATAAAAAGGACGCTGACGAACGCAGAATTTTGCGCAGGTCAGCGTCTGATCTGAAAATTAATCTTTTATTACACGACCACTGGCGCGATCTCTGCTTGTGCCAGTTTATCTTTGCCGACCTTGTAAGCCTGTGCGATGGTTGTATACATGATGAGCATGAGATACGTGGTTATTGCAGGCAGGAGAATGGGCAGGAGGCACGAGAGAATCAACGTAGCCATAATGATCTGAAGCGCAATGGTTAATATCATGGATGCCACAGTATAAATTGCAAACGCCGCGATGAATCCGCTTAGGTTGGCGCGGAAGATTGCCCACCACTCGCCAAAGCGGAAGCCTGCAGCGAATTCAGATTTTTCCACTGCGTGCATCTCGGCGGCGGGGATGATGGCAGCAAGCGGCAACGAGATCGGGATAATTAGACACATCGCCGCAAGCATAATCATCGAAAAGATGACGATGATCGCATCTGCATTTGCACTGTTGACGCTATCCGCTACAAACGGCATGGCGATTCCCACAAGCATCAGGGGAAAGGCAATAATAAAGATCGGCAGCGAATAGATCATGCGCACACCAAACATTCTCGCGCCGTCTTTGAACATGCCTTCCCAGTCATCCCAGGCGATCATGCGCGGGGCTTCGCCATTGAATATTTGCTTTGCGATTCGGGCGGTGTATCCAAAAAGCACTAGGTAGGGAATTACTGGAATAATAAAAGCCGCAAGTGAAACCGCACAGCCGATCAAAAAATATTTACGCGCTTCGGCATCTTTAAACGGGAATGTGAAAATCTGGTTGAGGTCGATTCCGAGGATCATGAAATTCCTTTTATAGCGCCACGCCTATCACAGCCACGTAGTGGGCAGCAGCAGCAAGCAGTACGAAGATATGCCAGACTTCATGGAAGCCAAAAACACCAGGTACAAAATTGAAAATTTTTGTGATGTAAACAACTGCGCCAAGCGTATAAATTATGCCGCCGATGATGAGCCAGGTCAGCACCCAGGCGGGGAGCGCCGCCAGCAACTGTCCGCTCGCGGCGACAACCAACCAACTCATGGCGAGATAGATACCCGCATTCAACCAGCGCGGCACACGGATGATGAATATCTTCACGCCAATGCCGATGAATGCCAGCGACCAAATGGTGATCAACAAACCCCATTTCCAAAAACCTGTGAAGGCGTTGATACAGAACGGGGTGTATGTGCCTGCGATCAAACAAAAAATTGCGGCGTGGTCTATCTTGCGAAAGATTTCCAATGCCTTATCTTTCACGCGCACCATGTGATAGGTGGCGCTTGCTGAAAATAAAAAGATCAGGCTAACGCCGTAGATGACCAGCGAAACCACTTTGGCGGGCGTGCCCCAACCAATGATGAGCAACGCAATCAAGCCAGCCAGCGCAAGGATTGCGCCCGCCCAATGGGTCAGGCTATTGACAGGTTCACGTAATTTTTTTAACATTTTGTCTCCTCTTTGTGAGCAATCACAACTAATAAGTTCCCTGATTTTACTTCAACAATTTGAACTTCTGATTTGAAATCTGCCTGGGCTAATGTTTCTTTTATTTTTGATTTTATCGAATCGTACGCTTCAGATGGACTCTGTCCTGTGATTTTGAATAATCTCGCGAGCAGTGGATTTCTCGGCCACGCAGCCAACAGGACGATGAGCCTGCCACTGCTTCGAAGGACTCTGTGCGCCTCTGATAGAGTCTGCATGTCGAAAATATATTCAGACGGGAAAGTGGAAATGATCGAGTCAAATGTTTCTGCGGCGAAGGGAATTTTTTGCGCGAGCGCGCGGGCGAGTCTGTGCGAACCGCCGAGGCGGCGTTTGGCGAGCCTCCCCATCGGCGCTGATTCATCTATCGCAACGGCAACCAAGCTTCGCTGCGTCAGTAGGATGCGCTGCAAATGTCCGGGACCATGTCCCAGCTCAAGGATGCGTGTTCCCTCAATAAATGGGAGAATGCTATAGACCCAGTTTTTCCACTGACCGAATGACACGGTTGCGGCAACAAGATCGTATGTGAATGCGAAGGGGTGGTAGAGCAGATTGAAGAAAAACCGCATGAAGCGTTGAAGAAGGTTCATAAATAAAACAAGGGTTTGACCGCGAAGTCAAACCCTTGCTGTATTGTGATTTTGTTAGGCTGACGCTTCGCTGTTGCCGTCACTCTTCTTGGTCTTGCGGACGGCTTCCACTGCGCTCTTGCCTCGTTCGCGAACTTCGCTGGCGAGTTCTGCGGCTCGAGTGCGGGCTTCTTTGGTGAGTTCTTCAGCGCGCAAGCGGGCGTCGGCTGCAAGTTGCTCAGCGCGGGCTAGTGCTTCTTCGGTAGTGACTTGTGCTTTATCGCGCAGTTCAATACTCTTATCTTTAATCAAAGCGCGGGTTTCTTCACCAGATTGGGGGGCGAATAATAAGGCTACGACGGCGCCAGTAAGACCGCCGACGATAAAGCCAACGAGAAATGCGCCAAATTCATCACGTTCAGACATGGTTACAACTCCTTTGGTAATTGGTTGAATGTTTTTATTTTTACACCCAAAGGTTTTTTAGACCCCAGGGTTTGCTTCAAAATTATTTCTTTTTGATGCCCATCAATTCTAACATACGGGTCAAGCCAGCCATGTAGCCGCTGAGTTTCATTACCGGCTCTATGACTTCTTCACCCAAAAATTCCACTGTGCCGCGTAAGGTGTTGACAGTTTCATTTGTGGCGTTCAAGATCGGGCGGACTTCGTTTTGCAGAAGGTTGATGAGGCTTGCCAATTGTACGATCAGCACGATCATGGCAACGCCAATGACCAGTGACTCAAGCGCAACGATAATGATGAAAACATCGCGGATCTTGTCTGTGGGAGCAGTGGGTTGCAGGAGGAAGAAGATCGCTACGCCAAGCAAGACAAGAATAAAAACGACGCCGGCAATAATGCTGGTGACCATCGCCTTCTGCTTGCGTTCCTGTTCGCGCAATTCAGCAAGTTGTTGTGCCGTGAGTTGCGGAGCGGGTTGAGGTGTTTGTTGTTCAGATTGAGGTTGATTGGGCATTGCCATAATTGAATTATAGCATTAGATGATGGGATTTTTCAAATTTTATTTTCTTGAATGAAATTGTGCGGCCCACACTACGGGTCGTTTTGGTATAAAATCAAACATGCAGACCATGAAAAATTCCCCTTACTTTTCCTCAACCTGGCAATACCTTCTTTCTGGCGTACTGATCGCGCTAACAACATTTCTCTTTTACGTGTTGCGTGATTTTCTCGATACAACGCTTGTCGCGCTTCTATATTTGATTCCCATTGGGGTGATCACCATGTATGCAGGGTTTACCCCGGGAATTACCAGTGCGTTGTTTTCCTTTTTGGCGTTCAATTATTTTTTCATTAAGCCGTATTACACGCTTGCCGTCCATCATCCGCTTGACCTGGTGATATTGATCGTGTTTCTGATCGTGGCGGTTGTGTTGAGTCAGTTGGTGGGACGCATGAAAGCCAGCCTTGCGGCAGCTACTTCGCGCGAACGCGAAGCCACACAACTCTACGAACTTAGCGCCGCGTTGGCGGGTTTGCACAACGACCATATCATTGCTGAAATTCTTGCCAGACAAGTACAGGATGTTTCACAAGGCGAGGCAGTTGAACTTGATATTACAGGGGCGCAGCCTTTTGTTTTTCGTTTGCCAGATGATGCTCCGCCGGCACGTCCCCCCGAATGGGTTGTTCCTATCCAAGCGGCAAGGGGTGTGCTCGGTGAGATTCGGCTGTGGATGTCTGCGCCGTCCATTTCGCTGGGAACAAAGCGCCTGTTGCAGACATTTGCCAGCCAGGGGGCGTTGGCTCTTGAACGCGCGCGACTCGCGCAGGCAGAGTCGCGCGCAAAAGTCCTCGAAGAAAGTGACCATTTGAAATCCATTCTGTTGTCTTCAGTTTCGCACGAACTGCGGACGCCGCTCTCAACCATCAAAGCCGCCGCTTCTAGTTTGAGAAGCAACCAGGTTAGCTGGGATTCCGCGGCACGCCCCGAGTTAATTGCGGCAATTGACGACGAAGCCGATCATTTGAATATTTTGGTTGGGAATCTGCTGGACATGTCGCGCATTGAGTCTGGCGCTCTCAAACCGAAAATTGAATGGAATATTTTGCCTGAAATATTGGGAAGTGTTCTGGCGCGCATGAGATATTCTGCAGAGGAACATAATTTTGAAATTGATGTGCCTGAGAGTTTGCCGCTCGTGCCTGTCGATTATGTGCAGATGGAACAGGTTTTTACCAATTTGGTAAGCAATGGTCTAAAGTATGCGCCTGCCAATTCCTTGATCCGAATTCGCGCAAACATTGAAGGTGAAACTGTCCACGTGCAGATCAGCAATCAGGGACCGCAGGTTCCGCCTGAACATCTGGAGCGCATCTTTGACAAGTTCTATCGCATCACCGCCGCAGACCGAGTCACGGGTACAGGGCTTGGGCTGTCGATCTGCAAGGGAATTATCGAAGGGCATGGCGGGCGCATTTGGGCGGAAAATATTCCCGATGGATTGGCTTTCAATTTCACCCTGCCGTTAATGTGGGATGGCACACCGCCCCCGCAACTTCCAATGGATACGGAGACCGAATGACCAACGCGCCGCACATTCTTGTGATTGATGATGAACCGCAGATCCAACGCGCGATCCGTACCATTCTGACTGAAAAAGGATTCAAGGTGACAACTGCCAGCCGCGGCGAAGAAGGACTGACCCTTGCCGCAACAAACGAACCCGATATCATCATCCTCGATCTGGGATTGCCCGACATGGACGGCGTGGAAGTCTGCACCCGCCTGCGGGAATGGACGCAATGCCCGATCATCATTCTCTCTGTGCGTGACAGTGAACGCGACAAAGTATCTGCGCTTGATAAAGGCGCCGATGATTACCTCACGAAACCATTTGGAATTGAGGAATTACTGGCGCGTGTGCGCGTGGCTTTGCGTCACTCTACGAGCAGGCAGGGCACGCAAAGCAAAGTGATTAAGGCGGGTTCGCTTACGATTGATCTTGTGTGGCATATTGTCAAACGCGGCGAAGAGGAAGTCAAATTGACTGGCACAGAATATAAATTGCTTTCGTATCTCGCCTCCAACCATGGGCGTGTGCTTACGCATCAAAGTATTCTTGCAAATGTTTGGGACCCAGCCGACGCCAACCACACCGAGTATTTGCGGGTTTACATGCGCCAACTCCGCAAAAAGCTTGAGGACGATCCTGAACGTCCGATACACATCCTCACCGAATCAGGGATTGGATATCGGTTTATTGCCGATTAATAATATGGATTTCAACGTCTTCTGACGCTGAAATTGTTTTTTCAGATTATCCAACGTTGACACCTTACCACGCCCTTACAAAAGGGCGTTTTTATTTATTTTTTATACAATTGGTCGAAATCTTTGTCACCGTTTTATGGGGAATGGATAGGATTAACCACATCTAAGAGGTGAATATGAACGAAGTCGATAATAATCTCTCTGCTTTGGCTGAATCTCACGCTTCTTTTCCTGATCTTCAGCCTGCTCGCCGTTTACTCGTGCTGATTCCCAGCATTGAGGCAGATCTGACCACTATCACACGTAGAGTGTGGGAGTTGGCTGATGCAATTGGAGTGCGTGTCCTGTTTCTCGGCCTATATAGTGACCCGTCGCATGAGTCGGGTTTAAGGCGTGAACTGGTCACCATGTGTGCGATGGTAAAAGATGAGAGAGTATCAGCAAGCGCAGAAGTCCTTTTCGGAAAAGATTGGGTAGATGTTGTAAGGACACATTTCCAAGCAGGTGATATGGTCGTGTGCCTTGCAGAACAACGTGTGGGCTTGTCACATAAACCGTTGAGCCAAATTTTGCAATCAGAGTTGCAACTGCCTATTTATATCCTTTCCGATCTTTATCCTCAGAATATTTCAAATTCAAATTGGCTGACCCAAACCATCGCATGGACGGGTTCCGCAGCCATTATTTTTGCCTTCTTCTTGCTCCAGGTTAGGATCGATCATCTCGTAAAAGACTGGGCGCATAGTACATTGTTGCTGCTTACCATCCCTACTGAAGTCCTGATAATTTGGGGCTGGAATAGTTTTTTTGAATAACACACTGGAATAAAAATAATGATCAACCAAAAAGATAACTCACAAACCTCGATTATTGAACTAGCTACAGATTATGAACCACCACGAACCTTGCAGTCCTGGTTTATAGGACGCCCCCTATCCACCGCGGATTCATCCCACCAAACAATTGGAAAGGTTGTTGGTCTTGCTGTTTTTGCATCGGATGCGCTTTCGTCCACTGCCTATGCTACTCAGGAAATTTTGGGGGTAATCGCCGCCGCAGGAACGATGGCTTATGGGTATTTATTTCCCATCTCTCTTGCCATCGTCACGTTGCTGGCAATTGTCACCATCTCTTACGAGCAGACGATCCATGCTTACCCAGGCGGAGGCGGCGCTTATATTGTGGCTCGCGATAATCTCGGTGAATTGCCGGCGCAGACGGCTGGGGCGGCGCTTCTGACAGATTACATCTTGACTGTATCCGTTTCCATTTCGGCTGGCGTTGCTCAAATTGTGTCTGCCTATCCCGGTCTATTTCCTTACCGTGTTTTGATCGCTGTGATTGCTGTATTCTTCATCATGTTGATCAACCTGAGAGGTGTAAAAGAATCTGGGGCAGCATTTGCCGTTCCTACATATTTTTTCGTAGTTTTAATGGTATTTACTGTCGGCTTTGGGATATTCCGTTATTTAACCGGTTCGCTTGGCATGGTAGTGGATCCGCCGCACTTTGAAGCAAAACATATCCTTTCAGTGATTACGCCTTTCATTTTGCTTCATGCTTTTGCCAATGGCACAACTGCCCTTACAGGAGTGGAAGCGATCTCAAACGGTATTACAGCTTTCAAGGAACCACGCAGCAAAAATGCAGGGATCACCCTGATCTGGATGTCCTTGATTTTGGGCGCGTTGTTCCTTGGGCTTTCGTTTCTCACAGGCAAGGTACATGCGGTATTTTCTGAAGAAGAAACCGTCATTTCTCAACTGGCGCGGACGATCTATGGCGGTAGAGGTATTCTATATCTCATGCTGATCTCTGGCACTACGGTCATTCTTATCATGGCGGCGAATACAGCCTTTGCTGATTTTCCCCGTTTGGGTGCGCTTCATGCCGGTGATGGATTTCTTCCACGCCAACTTACCTATCGCGGAAGCCGACTGGTTTATTCGCGCGGCATTGTGTCTCTGGCGGTAATTGCGTCCATCTTGATTATTATTTTTCAAGCCAGTGTGACAAGGCTCATCCCGCTTTACGCAATTGGAGTGTTCCTTTCCTTTACGCTCTCACAAACTGGTATGGCACGCCGCTGGTGGAAGATAGGTCATTTGAAGGAAGGTGTTGTAATTGTTGAGCCGGGTTCCACGCTGAAATATGAAAACGGTTGGCAGTATAGAATGGTGATTAATGGTTTTGGTGCCATTTGTACTGCGGTTGTGATGGTTGTATTTGCGGTAACAAAATTTAGAGAGGGTGCCTGGGTGGTGCTCATCTTAACGCCTATTTTAGTCACCATCTTTTTTTCAATTCATCATCACTATAAAGGACTTGCAAAAAAGCTTTCCCTTGATAATTTTGGTGTCATCCCTCCACATACCATTCGTCATCGGGTTATCATGCCGGTCAGTGGTGTACATCAGGGAACTCTGGCTGCGCTGCGTTATGCGCGCATGTTATCGGATGATATTACAGCAGTCCACGTCACGATTGAACCCGCAGATGCTGAAAAAGTCCGCCAAAAGTGGGAAACATGGGGTGAAGGTGTGCGCATGGTGATGCTGGATTCGCCTTATCGCCTCTTCCTTGAACCGATATTAGGATACATTGCTGATATTGCGAGTCAGCGACAGCCTGGCGAAACCATCACCATTGTTGTGCCTGAGTTCGTCTCAGATAGCCAGATAACTGCCGCATTGCATACGAACACAGCCGATCTTCTTCGCAGTCAACTTAAACGTCTGCATGGCGTCGTTATCATCAACGTGCCTTATCACGTGCATGAAGTCGATGGGGAACATTAAGAAGCTGTCAGTATAAATTCCCTCGCCATAAAGGCGAAAATATAAAAGCCCATTCAATGGTTATTGAATGGGCTTTTATATTAGACCTCTTGCAAAAGATTTATTTAATTTTTCATCACGTGGTTTTGAAGTCATTTTTCGACCATCCTTGACTCTTGTGATTGCCGGTAGTAAATTTTTTCCTGCCTACCGTTCGGTATGGAAGGTGACTTGATTACTAGAGACGTTATTCTCGATGCGCGCTGTGCAGGTGTTTCGCCAGAAGGGGTTTCATGGCGCCTCCATGTCTGCGATTGTGGAGGCGGTAAATTTACAACATCAGTCTTTTTTCATTTCTGAACTCATACGCGATATAAAGTGTGATCGCAAAAATGCAAAATGAAGCCAGTTGGAGCAGGCTTAATGGACCAAGCGCAGCGGGCAGGTGGCGCAAGCCGTCGATCAGGAAGCGGCCGATACTGAAGAGGGCCAAAAAGGTTAAGGTCAGTTTACCGTCGAAGGTTTGTTTATCCCTGCGTTGCCAGAGCCAGTAGAATAGCCCGAAATCAAAAAGCATCAACAAGATTTGAGTGGGGTAACGATATGCCCAAACTCCGTACACATCGGGCAGATAAACCCCCAAAATGCCGCTAGTCACTTCGCCGTAACAACAGCCATTGAGCAGGCATCCAATGCGGTAAATTCCCAAACTCAATGGCAGGATCGAGGAAATAAAATCCAGCCGTTTGCCTGCTGTTGGCTCTTTGAATAATTTTGATTGCACATATCCTAAAAACAGAACACCGAGGATCGCGCCAATCGAGCTAAACCCGAAGGAAAGCGTATACTCTAAATTCTCAAAGATATTCCAGCCGCCGATGTTGAAGGCAAAAGCGGTGCACATGCTGATTAAAAATACAAGCGGAAGGGCTAGCGTCCAGTAGAGTTGGTTGCGGTTTTTACCGTTGAATCCAAGCCTTTTATATTCCCTACTCCCAACCGCCGCACCGACAATGAGTCCCAGGATCATAAAGACCAATGACGACAAGCGCCATTGCGATTCGCCAATATCCACAAGTAATGGGAACATAAAACCTCCAAAGAATACAAATGGGACTTGATTTATCGTTATTTTACCTTTTAATATATAATGGTGGGATTGTACTCATAAATTATCAAGCAGAATGGAGAGGAATTATGAAAAATTATAGAACGATCCGTATTTTTGTTTTTGCATGCCTAATGATACTTGTCGTATCGAGCTTGGCGTCCTGTGGTACCTCTACTGCCTATTTATCAACTGGGACTGAGCTGATTTTGAAAAAAACTGCCAGCCCGTCAACCGTGACACAAGCGGGGGAAGTGATTACATATAATTATGTAGTTACATATAATCCAAGTTATGCAAGGATAGTCAAATTAACAAGTATGGAATTTTCCATTAGTGATTCTCCCCTCGATGGTTCGATATCCTGCCCGAAGACTCTGGAAATTGAAAAATCTGTAACATGTACCGCCACATACACAGTTACTGAGGCGGACATCGCAGCTGGCGGAGTGACGAATCACGCAAGTGCAATTGGAACCTTTTATAGTTATGATACTAAGCCTAATTCTTGCGGCTTTTTTACACAGGAATATATAACTACACATACTGTAACTGCCAAAGCCAGCGTAACGGTGACCGTAGGTGTTCCTCCTCAATCCAATGTTGTGCCTCCAGCCACCGAGACGCCCGTAGTGGAGTTGCCGACTCCGATCTTGACAGGCGATGTTACGTATTGTGACGCATCCGTTCATGTGATGAATCTACGTCTTGTGGAAGGATTTTCCCCAACTGATTTCAATCATCAGGTAACCATCGGGGAGACGCCCATGGAATGCAAGGTCAATACATCGAATACAACTTTGCTATCCTGTTTATATTCTCCGTCTGTTATTTTCCCTTCAATCATTCAGGTCACATTGGATGGGAAGATTATGGATGAGTTTGAATTCAACGGTGAGGGTTGTGTCCTCCCTGAGAAACCGAAGAAACCGATAGACGAAAGAGGCGGACCATCAGCGCCAGATTGTATAGCAGATCCTTTTAATCCAGGATGTTAGCTGGAACATAAGAAACCAAAACGACTCGTCAGTATTTTTGACGAGTCGTTTTGGTTTCTTGACTTTTAAT
>CAMCQT010000137.1 GCA_945877125.1 Candidatus Brevifilum fermentans
ACATGACGGTCTGGAAGTTGTTCATGCAAGATCAATCTTCGACCTTCGACTTTCGACCTTTGACTATCCCATTGATCGCCGAAGTAAATAACGAACCCGTCGCCGCCATCTTCCTCTTCATGTTTTCGGGTCGCGCCTATTATGTTTACGGCATGTCGCGCAACCTTCACCGCGAAAAAATGCCGACCTATCTTTTGCAATGGGATGCCATGAAACGCGCCAAGGCGAATGGATGCAACGCTTACGACCTGTGGGGCGCGCCGGAAACTTTTAACGAAAGCGACTCGATGTGGGGCGTGTATCGCTTCAAGGAAGGCTTGGGCGGGGAGGTGATTCGCACGCTGGGCGCGTATGATTTTGCGCCGACAAAACTTTGGTATAAACTTTACACAGAGGTCATGCCGCGCGTGTTGGATGTGATGCGGTCAAAGGGAAAAGAGAAAACGAAGCAGGGGTTGGAGTAGTATCAACGAAGGGCGCGAAACGACACGAAGTTGGCACTTCCAGCAGTGTGATCGAAACGCGCGATAATGAACCTGTTTTTCTCGAACTCCGATCTGTTTTGCCTAAAATCAAGATCACGGCAAAACAGGGAACCCTCTACAGAGGAAGGGCTACTCTGGAAACAAGGCAGCCTCCCGAAGTCCCAATGTAAATGCGATGATGCTTGGAAAGGATGCGAGACAATGCAAATGTCTGAAAACTCGCCCGTTTCCATTCTGGCGAGTTTTTTTTCTTCCAATGAAAATAAACCAGAATTGGTACTGGTCACAGGAATAAAGGGCGCTGGAAAAACCAGTTGGTGTATGGATTTAATTGAACATGCGCGCACTTTTGACTTAAAAATTTGTGGATTAATTTCTCCAGCAGTTTTTGAGTCCGGTCAGAAAGTTGGCATAGACCTTCTGGATTTAAGCAGCGGAGAATGCCGCCGTTTGGCGTATCGCGCTGGCGATGCAGACGGCGACTTGCGCACAACAGACTGGCAAATGGTTGCCGAGACTTTGGAGTGGGGGAACGCTATTCTTGAAAGTATTAATTCCTGTGATCTGTTTATCCTCGACGAATTAGGTCCACTTGAATTCGAACGTAGCATCGGATTGATCGCCGGACTTGATATCATTGATGCCCATAAAAATTTTCCTTCAATTGTTGTTGTTCGTCCGTCACTTCTTCCGTTAACTGGTAAACGTTGGCCGTGGGCGCAAGTGATAGATGTTTCCACAAAGGTGGAAGCATGATCCAAGTCTGCGATCTCACGGTCTGGTATGGAGCCAGCCGAATTCTGCAAAATATTTCTTTGACGTAGCTGCGTTTGTGGCAAACTCGAATCTGTCTGTATTGGGGTAACTGATGAAAAATAATGTCCGTCGGTCATACTATTCCGTCCCGCACTTTGGGCATCATGGGCGTGCTGTTAACTTTATACAAAGACCTCCGAGTTCTCAAAGAACTCGGAGGTCTGGGCTTGCAGCGACTCTTTTCTAATATTCCACTGCTCTCGGTAGGGATTTGGCTTGCTCGATCCATTTCCCAACCTGTTCGGCGCTCGGCACACTACGGACTTTTTGCTTTTCCGCGTTCACCGCCTTGAGTTTTTCAGCGAGGTTTTCCGCACTGCGTTGGGCGAGTTCCGCAACCGTATCCACACCTGAGGCTTCGAGCAGGTCGGCAAATTCTGAGCCGATGCCTTTAATACGGTACAGATCTGCACGATTGACCCATTCGAGAATCTGCTTCTCGGTCAGTCCTGTGGCAGAGGCGAGTTCCGCGCGCCCTTTGGATGTGCCGCCCTTTTTGAGCAGGTCATCCGTGGTCTGCACATCTGCGCCTTTGAATTTTTCGGCATAGGTTGCGCCAATGCCTTCGATGTCTTGAATGTTCATGATTTCATCTCCTTTGGAAAAATATGACTCATTTTGAGTCGATCACGAATCGCATTTTATCATTTGAATGACCGGAGTTTATTACGAAACAATGTCAATCGTAATTTCAAAACCAAAAATCACCTGCCACTTATCCCAATGCGCTCATGGCTTTTCCAAGGTCAGAAAATCTTAATGCGAATTCCGCAAAAAGGCGAATGACGCGAATTTTTTATTGAGTTTCGCGAAAATTCGCCCAATTTGCGCTTTTCGCGTTAAGCCTGCTTGTGTGGGGGAGCTAATATCACACTCCACGAACCAGCTACGGCTAGAAAATTTTGGCTAAAAAATTAATTGCGACAGGTACAACCACAGAGGTGGCAAGCCCACCCAGGCTGCCAATTGTATAAGGCCAGTCTTCAGTTTTTTCCACCATCTGCTTGTGAGACTCGAGCCCCGTGCTAGCTTCCATTAACATGCGCGATGAGTCCAGTTCTCGTCCGCTCACCTTGGTGATGATTTCACGATGCAGGGCTAGCAGTTCGATATTAATGCGGTTGATCTCACGCTCTTTGTTGTTTAGCATGTGCTGGTGGGTGCTCCACATGCCTGCGAAAAAGACAAAAATGCCCAAAAATCCTACAATAATATATGTGACCATATTCACCCCATTCAACAGTTCCTCCTGAAGAAACAGAACTGCAATCGTGACGGCACCCATGATGGATATTGCAACAGATAGACACCAACTTGCAACAGGACGGTATGGAGAAGAATCGAAAACATTGATAATGGTCGCCTGCGATATGAAGTGCGTAATTTGGTTCGCGCTGGCAAGTAGGGCAAATACGATCCAGCCCAGGATGGAGTTTTCAATCAATTGGCTGAGTATATAAAGCCAGGTGGTTATGTCGTTGAGTGAGTTATTGACAAGCGGATTTGTGAGAACGACCATCAGTGTCAGGGGTACACCAATTCCGAAAGTAAACTGCCATTCCCGATGAAAGGCCGAGGGCGGTTCAGTAAAGTTTTCGATCAAGGGACCAAGGCTTTTCAGGGATTGCGCTAGATAACTGCGGATCATGGCCCAGGCGGCGAGTGTATAGGCTTCAATAACAACGTCATAGACCGCAATGCCAAGTAGTCCATTTACGTCTGCGCGCAGACTATACGAGATTTCAATAGCAAATAGGAAAGCACAAAGCATCAGTATAAAAACACCCCAGGGTATTCTTGTTTTGCTAAGTGTTCTTTCAAGCCATGTGATCGGAAGTTTTTCGAGCAATGTGGTTTTCATCTTCTTCTCCATTTTAGATTTATGTTCTTCGAGCACGCATATCACCCGTAGGGAATATGCGGCAATGACGCTTGCTGTGTCATTGCAATGTTTCTTTGTTATATTTGTCATCTTCTTCTCGCGTTATTTGATGAGAAGAAAAGTAACAAATTTATCAATTAGCACCTAAGTCCTTGGAAATTTTTCCAACCGACCTTTATCCCGACAGGTTAAATAATCCCGCTCGAAATTGCATCAGCTACGTTCACGGAGGACTCCCCTGATTTTTTCATCGATTATAGCGCAGCCTGCACAAAACGAATATTCCTCTTGACACTGCCAGAAAGGGAGGATAATCAGTAGACATTCCGCGTCATTTCCGTGATAATAAGGTTGTACCTTGATGTGCCTTTTGATTAATTACAGGAGACTTAAACATGACCATGCCTGCTGCTGATCTTGCAAAACCAACTCTTCTTGGGGAATATAGTTATGAACTGCGCCCCGTGGAGCGTGGTTATGCCAGCCGAACGCTTTACATCAATCTCAACGACAACTCCATCCGCGAGAAGCCTGTCACACAGCAAATGAAGGACATCTTCACAGGTGGGCGCGGATTTGCGCTCAAGCTGCTGTGGGATGCGGTCACGCCTGAAACGAAGTGGAACGATCCGCAAAACGAACTGGTGATTGCCAACGGTCCCATCTGCGGCATCACGGCTTATCCAGGCAGCGGTAAGGCTACGGTGGTCACGCTCAGCCCGCTGACGGAAAATGTCATCGACAGCAACGTGGGCGGCTACTTCGCGCCGTTCCTGAAATTCTCAGGTTTCGATGCGCTTGAAATTCAAGGCAAAGCCGCCGAGGACGTGATCATTTTTATCGACGGCGACACGGGCAAGGTGACGATTGAGTCATCCACGCTTGAGGCGTTGGATGCGCATGAGATCAGCAACCAGCTCACAGCGAAGTATGCGGGCGACGACAAAGGCAGGCGCGGAATCGCAGTGCTGTCCTCTGGTCAGGCGGCGGAGCATATCCGCATTGCGTTGATCAGTTCCAGTTGGTACGATGTGCGCCGCAAGGAAGCGCGCCTCAAGCAGGCTGGGCGCGGCGGACCTGGGCGCGTTTTTAGCGACAAGAAAATCAAAGCCATCGTGGTGCGTTTCAGCGACATGGGCGGCGACAAAAACGGCGTGGCAGATATGGCGCTCGTCCGCAAGGCGGGCAGCCGCATCAACAAGGAAATTGCCGACCTCGATGATAAGCAGAACCAAATGCGGAAAGTGGGCACGGCGAATATCGTCGAAGTGATGGATCATTTTGACCTGTTGCCGACGAATAACTTCCGCTACGGCTCGCACCCCGACACGCATAAGATTGATTCGAAAGTCTGGAAGGAAGCCTTCACCCAGGGCTTGCCCGACGGCTGCTGGCTGGGATGCACGATGAGCTGCTCACATGGGGTCGATCACTTCCCGATTCAAACTGGACCTTATGCGGGGCAATGCGTTCTGGTGGATGGTCCCGAATATGAGAACGCCGCAGGGCTTGGCTCGAACATCGGCAACTTCGATGCTCAAAAAGTTTTGGAACTCAACTTCTATTGCGACACCTACGGCGTGGACAGCATCTCGTTTGCCAACTGTGTGGCGTTTGCGATGGAATGTTATGAAGAAGGCTACATCACCAAGGAACATACGGGCGGCATGGAGTTGAACTTCGGCAACGGCGCGGCGGCTTTGGAACTCATCCATCAGATGGCGCGCGGCGAAGGCTTTGGCGTGATCGTCGGTCAGGGCGTGCGTTACATGAAAGAGTTTTTCGTGCGCGAATACGGCGCCGACCCGAAATTCCTGCATGACATCGGCATGGAAATCAAAGGCATGGAAATCTCGGAATACCTGACCAAGGAATCGCTTGCCCAGCAAGGCGGATTTGGTCTGGCGACGAAGGGACCTCAGCACGACGAAGCCTGGCTGATCTTCATGGATCAGGTGCAGAATCTTTTGCCAACCTTCAAAGACAAAGCCGAAGCTTTGCATTACTTCCCGATGTGGCGCACGTGGTTCAGTCTGCATGGGTTGTGCAAACTGCCGTGGAATGATATTTCGCCCGAAAATAACAAGCAGACCAAAGAACCCGCCAAAGTGCAGGAACACGTTGAAAACTATTCGTGGATTCACGAAGGCGTGACAGGCAAGCCGACCGTGCCGCAGGATCTGCTAAACCAATCGGAGCGGGTCTACAACTTCCAAAAGGTTTTCTCCATCCGCATGGGACGTGTGGGACGCAAGCACGATTATCCGCCGTACCGCGCGATGGGACCTGTGACAGCCGTGGAATACGAATCACGTCAGGAACGCTACGATGAACAACTTCAACGTTTGGTTGCGATTGATCCCGCAGGCATGACCACACAGGAGAAAATGGTGCATCTCCGCAAGTACCGCGAAAATCAATACGAGCAATTGGTCGATGCGGTTTATCAACGCCGCGGCTGGGACGCGAATAGTATTCCCACCCTCGAAAAACTGCACGACTTGGGCATTGACCTGCCCGAAGTTGTCGAAGTGGTTGAGCAGGCAAAGAAGAAAGTTTGACTCCTCAAGACCTGACAGGTTTTCACAGAGTTATGATTAACCTACGCCACAATAAAACCTGTCAGGTCTAACTTAAAAACCAAGTTGCTGAGACACAGAGAAAAACTCTCCGTGCCTCAGCAACTTTTTACTTCTCACTTCTCACTTTCCACCTTCATCCTTCATCCCTCATCCTTTTCCACAGTATAATTCGCTCAATGACTCCCCAACAATTAACCTTTCGAAACTATCTTGTGTCAACCCTCGCGCTGATAATCGTTGGCTGGGGCGGGATTGCCGCGCTATTTTATTATTCCCTGCCCTTTGTCTGGGCACGCTGGGGATTTTTCGTGTTTGGCATCATGGCGCTGACTGGCACTGCCTTACCCGTTGTCTATTTTGTGCATCGCCGCTTTCCAACCGAACCTCTTGCAGAGTCCAATGTGATTGTGCGTCAGGCGTTGTGGGTGGGCGTGTATGCCGCCACTCTTGCATGGCTTCAATTGGGTCGCCTCGTTACCCTTTATGTCATTCTCGGACTTGCAGGCGGTTTGGTCGCCATCGAATATTTTATCCGCCTGCGTGAAAAAGCAAATCGAACTCCCCCAGTGATATCTGATGACAACGCTTCGTGACCTCCCCTCGGTTGAAGAATTATTGCAGACGAAAACGGCCGCTGAATTGATCGCGCGCTTCGGCAGACCTTTGACGTTAACCGCCATCCGCGAAACGCTGGATAAAATCCGCGCCCGCTTCTCTGTTGGAGCGATAACTGTTCTGCCCCTTCATGATTTGATCCTCGCCCAAACAGATGCCCTGCTCAGCGCGTGGATCAAGCCAACCCTGCGTTCGGTCATCAACGCCACGGGCGTGATCCTGCACACGAACCTGGGACGTGCCCCATTAAGTGATGCCACCATCCGCGCCATGGACGTGGTCTCACGCGGATACTCCACCCTTGAATATGACCTCGAAAAAGGTGCGCGCGGCTCGCGTCTGATTCACGCTGAATCAGTGTTGCAAAAACTAACAGGCGTAGAATCCGCTGTAGTTGTCAACAACAACGCCTCGGCAGTTTTGCTTGTCCTGTCTGCATTGGCAAACAGGAAGCGCGTCATCATCTCACGCTCGCAACTGGTCGAGATCGGCGGCGGCTTCCGCATCCCTGATGTGATGAAGCAATCAGGCGCAAAGCTGGTTGAGGTGGGCACAACGAATAAAGTCCACTTGGCAGATTATGAAGAAGCCTTGCAGGATAACGGCGCGGTTGTCATGCGCGCGCACCCGTCAAATTTCAAGATTATCGGCTTTACCGAAGAACCAGAATTAAAAGATGTTGTTGCCCTCGCGCACAAAGCAGGTGTCTTTGTGATAGATGACCTCGGCTCTGGCGCATTGTATGATACCGCCAAATATGGTCTTGCTCACGAACCAACTGTGCAAGAGTCACTTGCGGCAGGTGCGGATGTGGTCTGCTTCTCTGGCGATAAACTGCTCGGCGGTCCGCAGGCGGGAATTATCATTGGCAGGAAAGACCTGATCGACAAGATCAAGAAACATCCGCTGGCGCGTGCCGTCCGTGCGGATAAAGCTTGCCTTGCGGGAATCTCTGCCACACTTTTACATTACCTCAAAGACGAAGCCGAGCGCGAAATTCCTATTTTGAAGATGATGTCCTTTACGCCGAAACAGATCAAGGGGCGGGTGGAATCGTGGATCAGGGAACTGGCGCAAGGCGAAGTCGTCGAAGGCGAATCCACTGTGGGCGGGGGCAGTTTGCCTGGCGAATCCTTCCCCACGTTTTTATTATCGCTTGCAGTTGATTCCCCCGATAAATTTTTGAAAAGACTGCGTGCGCAAAATCCGCCCATTATTGCGCGCACAGCAAATAATAAAGTATTGCTCGACCCGCGCACCGTCTTACCCGAACAGGAAGGCGCGCTGCTGGTCGGGTTGAAAAACGTGTTAAATTCTTAACGCGAATGACCCGAATTTTCGAATAAGGCGAATGGGTATTGGAATGTCAGAGGTCTACATTGTTGAAAAAGAATTGTCGTATCTGATTATGCAGGCGGCTTTTGAGGTGCATAATGCACTTGGACCAGGTTTTCCCGAGGCGATTTATGAAGAAGCCATGAACCGTGAGCTTGCCAGTCTAAGAGTCGATCTGGAGCGGCAAAAACGGGTCAAAGTGTTTTACAAGGATGAACCGATTGGCGAATTTATCCTTGATAACGTGGCAGATGGACGTGTAATTCTTGAATACAAAGCCGTCAGTGAGATTGCGAAAATTCATGAGCAACAGGCATTATCTTATTTGAAAGCAACAGGACTTGAGTTAGCCATTGTTATCAACTTCGGCGCAGTACGAGTTCAATCCAGTCGTGTGGTATATAAAAAAGGAAAATCTAACTTTCCGTCGCGCATTTCGCGACCCAGCAGTCCTCTTCAAAACGATTAAAAATATTCGCTTCATTCGTTCATTCGAACCATTCGCGTTAAAGATTTTAGTCTCAATAAAGGAAAATTATGAAATCAGAACTTGATGCCCTCATGCAAGCCAAAAATTTGGATGCTTTCATTGTATTTGGAAATGCCGAGCACAACCCGCCGATGACCTACCTCACAGGCGGCGGACATGTGAGCCATGCAACGTTGATCAAGAAACGCGGCGAACAAGCTGCTCTTTTTTTCGGCGACATGGAACGTGACGAAGCCGCCAAAAGCGGATTGAAGTTGATTCCCTACAGCAAATACGATATGGCTGATCTGGCGAAGAGATCCAACCGCGATGGCTTGCTTGCGAGCGCCATGCGCTGTGAATTGATGTTCAACGACTTGGGTATTTCCGCGGGACGTGTGGGCGTCTACGGAATCTATGACTTGAGTTCTATTTTTGGCATTTTATCTCATTTGCAAAAACTAATGCCCGATATTGAGTTTGTCGGCGAAGCGCGAGAAGATTCTATTTTCATGCGTGCCATGGAAACAAAGGATGAAGCTGAAGTAGCGCGCATCCGCAAGATGGGCAAAGTTACCACGGATGTGGTCGGCAAGACCGCAGATTTTCTCACCTCTTGCAATGTTAGCGAAGATGAAGTCCTCCTGAATGAAGACGGCTCACCGCTGACCGTTGGCGATATGCACTCAAAGATTCACCTCTGGGTAGCTGAGCACGGAGCAGAATTGCCCTCAGGATTTATCTTTTCTATTGGGCGTGACGCAGGTGTGCCGCATTCCGCTGGCAATCCAACTGATCTCATGAAACTGGGTCAAACCATCGTCTTTGATATTTATCCAGCCGAAGCCGGCGGCGGCTATTATTATGATTTCACCCGCACGTGGAGTTTGGGCTACGCTACACCCGAAGCGCAGGAACTCTTTAATCAGGTAAAAGAAATCTACGATCAATTGAATGACAGCTTTGATCTGAATGCGCCATTCAAAAATTATCAGCAAATGACCTCTGAATATTTTGAAAGCAAAGGACATCAGACACCATTGCATACCAAATCGCCTGTCGAGGGCTACGTCCACAGTTTGGGACATGGGGTGGGCTTGAATATCCACGAGCGCCCGTTTAGCGGATTAACCGCCAGCGACGATCAACGGCTTGCGCCTGGCGTAGTCATCACCTCAGAGCCTGGTCTGTATTATCCCGAAAAAGGCATGGGCTTCCGCATCGAAGATACGCTCTGGGTGCGCCCCGATGGGAAAATGGAAATCCTTGCGGAATACCCGTATGACTTTGTTTTGCCAATGAAGAAGTGGAATGGAAATAAGTAAAAAAGTGAGAAGTAAAAAGTGAGAAGTAAAGTCTTATCCTTTAAAATAAAATTTATAGAACTTGTAACCTGTAACTTTCAACCTGTAAACTACACAATTGAGTAAAAAATGACCGACTTAAAACCCGCCCGTATTCTCGCCGTAGAAACATCCTGTGATGAAACCGCCTGCGCCATTATTGAAAATGGCCGCGCGCTTCTTTCCTCAGTGGTCGCCTCGCAAATGGAAATCCATGCACGATATGGCGGCGTGTATCCCGAAGTGGCATCGCGCCAGCACGTTCTCAGCGTCACACCAGTTGTGGAACAGGCGCTCGCGCAGGCGCATCTCACGCTCAAAGATATTGATGCGCTCGCCGTCACGCAGGGACCTGGTCTCGCGGGTTCGCTGGTCGTCGGCATGAACATGGCAAAGGGACTCGCGCTTGGCACGGGTCTGCCGTTGGTCGGTGTCAACCATCTCGAAGGGCATCTTTATTCCGCATGGGTTTACGAGGCGGGCGAGATCATTCCCCCCGCGCCGCAATTCCCTTTGATGGCACTGCTCGTCTCAGGCGGACATAGCGAGTTAAATCTCATGACCGATCATTTGACGTATCAACGGCTCGGTTCAACTCTCGACGATGCGGCTGGTGAGGCCTTCGACAAAGTTGCCCGCCTGTTGGAGCTTGGCTACCCCGGCGGTCCCTCCATCCAAAAAGCCGCCGAAGACGGCGACCCAAATCGATTCAAATTTCCGCGTGCCTGGCTTGAAGGCACTTGGGATTTCTCATTCAGCGGATTGAAAACGTCTGTTTTGTATGAAGTACGTGAGTTGAAAAAGAGAAGCAATTCATTGCCCGTCGCTGATCTGGCGGCTTCCTTCCAAAAAGCAGTGGTGGATGTGCTTTTCAAGAAAACGATAAAAGCTGCGCGTGAGTTTGGCGCGAAGGAAATATTGGTTGCGGGTGGCGTTTCTGCAAACCGCGCCTTGCGTCAAACTTTTAGAGCGCAAACTGAATTCCCTGTTCATATTCCCCCGTTGGCTTTGTGTACTGATAATGCCGCCATGGTCGCTTCGGCCGGATACCATCGCTATGCGCTCGGTCACATTTCACATTTGGATATTGATGTGTTGCCAACCTGGCCGTTGTCGCAGGTGGGTGTTTAAACTACGAACCGAACTACCCATTAAAATCAAAGCGCGTAATTGACTTGCCCAAGTCAATTCCGCGCT
>CAMCQT010000138.1 GCA_945877125.1 Candidatus Brevifilum fermentans
ACCAACGTGCTTGGCAATTTCTTCGTCATCGTGCTGGTGGGTCTTGGCGGCTACCTGGCTTTGCAGGGACTCGTGACCGTTGGTATGATCGCAACTTTCATTGCGTATGCTCAAAATTTTATCCAGCCGCTGCGTCAACTGGCAAATATGTACAACTCGATTCAAGCCGCGCTGGCAGGTGCGGAACGTGTTTTTGAGATGATCGATATGCCTGCGGAAGTGGACAACGCATCCGACTACCCGTTGCCTGTTCCTGTCCAAGGAGAAGTTCGCTTCGCTGACGTTTCTTTCGGCTACCAGCCCGATCAGCCGATTATCAAGAATATGACACTCGAAGCCAAAGCCGGGCAGACCATCGCGCTTGTGGGTCCTACGGGCGCGGGCAAGACCACCATCATCAACTTGTTGACCCGTTTCTACGAAGTCAATTCAGGCAGTATCACCATTGACGGGCATGATCTGCGCGACATTTCCAAAGCGGACTTGCGCCAGAAGTTGGGCATTGTCTTGCAAGATACCTTCCTGTTTGCAGATACGGTCATGGAAAATATCCGCTACGGACGCCTCGACGCCACCGACGAAGCGTGCATCGAAGCCGCCAAACTTGCGGACGCCGATCACTTTATCCGCCAGTTGCCGCAGGGCTACCAGACCAAACTCTCGGAGCGTGCAAGCAATCTCAGCCAGGGGCAGCGCCAGTTGATGTCAATTGCGCGCGCCATCCTCTCAGACCCAAGCATTCTCATCCTCGACGAAGCCACCTCCAGCGTGGACACACGCACCGAAGCCCGCATCCAGAAAGCGTTGTTGCGGCTGATGGAAGGGCGCACCAGTTTCGTGATTGCCCATCGCCTATCCACCATTCGCGACGCGGACAAGGTGATCGTCATCAAAGATGGCGAGATCGTCGAGCAGGGCACGCATCAGCAATTGCTGGATGCGAAAGGCTTCTTCCATCATTTATATATGAGCCAGTTCAAAGGATTGGCGATCTAACTGTTGACGTTACGCACCGTCCCGAAGGGTTGATCGGCTAAACAAAGTTTTTCATGGCAACCTTCGGGACGTTTGAGCAAACATAAAAAAGGAATTTCAATGAACCCAACCGACCTCGTTCTCTCCCGTTTTGAGCAAGTTTCCGCAATTCCGCGCGACACCAAAAACGAAGCCGCCATCCGTCAGTGGCTGATCGATTGGGGCAGCGCCCGCAGCTTCAAATCCAAAGTGGACGCGGCTGGCAATCTCGTGATTCAAGTCCCTGCCAGCGCGGGTTATGAAGATCATCCCATGCTGATTTTGCAGGGACATCTCGACATGGTCTGCCAGAAAACACCTGACTCTGACCACGATTTCACACGCGACCCGATCCGCATTATCCGCGACGGCGACTGGATCAAAGCCGACAAAACCACCCTCGGCGCAGACAATGGCATCGCAATCGCTTTGATGATGGCATTGGTCGAAGATGAAACCGTCTCGCATCCGCCGCTTGAATTGTTGCTGACCGTGGAAGAAGAAGTAGGCATCGGCGGCGCGGATATGCTCGACCCGTCTCTGCTCACCGGAAAAACGCTGATCAATTTGGATACGGAAGAAGATGGTGTCTTCACTGTCGGTTGTGCGGGCGGGTGCAGTATTTACATCACCTTGCCAGTTAAGCGGAGTTTGCAATCTTCAAATGAAATTGTCTTCGAGTTAAAGGTCAGCGGTTTGCAAGGCGGACATTCTGGCGGCGATATTAATAAGCATCGCGCCAACGCCAACAAACTCATCGCGCGCGTGTTGGATTTTATTCAACGTGATGTCCCGATTCGCTTGTTTGCGCTCAAAGGCGGGTCTGCGCGCAATGCCATTCCACGAGATGCCGAGGCGGTGTTTATTTGTCCGAAAGAGTCTTCTGCATTGTGCCGTGAGAAATTCTCTGTCATCGTTCAGGTTATTCAAGCCGAACATGCGCAGACCGAGCAGGGGTTATTTATTGCGATGACTGAGAAAAATGGCGAACCTGTCAATGCGACAGGTCAAGACGAAACAGTGACCGCCATTCGGCTTTTGGTGTCTCTGCCCGATGGCGTTTCTGCGATGTCTGTGGAAATTCCCGGTTTTGTTGAAACTTCAAATAACATCGGAATTTTGGAATTAAAGCAAGATGATCTGTTCATCATTTCCAATCATCGCAGTTCGGTTAGCTCGCGGCTGAATGAACTCAACAATCGTGTTGAGTCGCTGGCGTGGCTGGCAGGCGCAAAGACCGAGCAGTCCAACCTTTTTCAGCCGTGGCAGCCGAATATGGATTCTCCGCTGTTGAAAAAATGTTCGCAAACTTATGAGTTGGTGACAGGCAGAAAACCAAAAGTTGAACTCACGCACGGCGGACTCGAATGCGGCATTATCAGCGAACGCTGCGGCGGACTGGATTCGATCTCACTGGGACCCACGATTGAAAATCCACATTCACCGGATGAAAAAATGTACATCCCATCCATTGATGTGGCGTGGAAGTTTTTGATTGCGTTGCTTAAGTCATTTTAAGTTATTTGGCAATGGAGCATAACTTGCTATTAATGGTTTTCTCAAAACATAAAATCTTAATACGAATGTCGCGAAAGGAGCGAATGACGCAAAAAATTCGCTCTTTTTCGCCCTATTCGCGCATTTCGTGTTAAAGACTTGCCTTCAAGCCAACCTACAAGACTGCTCAATCGCAAGTTATGCGGTACTGCGTTATTTGGTTTCTCGCAAAAATTTAGAGCGGCACTTCGGATGTTATTTCCTCTTTCACTAATGGCGGGGGAGCAAAACGTTTTTGTTCCCCCAGCCTTAGATGAATGGCGTAATAACCAATTGCAGAGATCAGGCAAATGAATCCGCCGATGTACCAGACCCAATTGGGGTTGTAGTTGTCGATGATGTATCCAGCCGCGGCTGGACCCACAGTAGCGGGGATGGACCACACCAAGCCCGAGACTGCCATATAACGTCCGCGCATATCTTCGGGGGCAAAACTTGCGGCGAGCACTGAACTCGTTGGGAAAAAGAACATCTCTCCCAGGCATACGATTACCGCGGCTACGGTGAACATCATAAAATTTGAAACAATCCCATACATGAAAAAACCAATTGCAAAGATAAATGCGGAAACCGCCATCATCAGGAATGCAGGGCGGCGGCGAATGATTCGGCTGATAAAAAATTGAAAGAGCACCACTTCCAGTCCGGTGATCGAGAGGATTACGCCAAACCCCTGGCTGTCTATGCCGTGAACATTCCGCATGTAAACTGCCAGCGTGCTGTATTGTTGCTGATAAACGATCAACGCCAGCATACCCACAAAAGTGAATGCAACAAACGAAAAATCTTTTAAGACAACGCGATACCCCAGCACAGTTTGCCAAAGCGATTCTTCGTTTTCTCGCTTCTCTTCAACCTTTGGGTGGGTCTCTGGAAGCAGGCGGAAGATCAACACCGCAACGATGCAGCTTATGACTGAATCGATTACGAACAATGCAAGGAACGAGCGGGCGGCAATAAATCCACCCAGGGCTGTTCCGAAAATCCATGCGTAATTGAAAACCACGCGCAGAATTCCATAGCCTTCCTGCCTTTTTGCCTCAGGAAGAATATCCACCAGCATGGCTTCGTGCGCTGGGACTGCCACATGAGATAGAAGCCCCACGACAATGATCAATGGATATAACGCGCGTATGTCATTTGCCAATCCCAGTGAAAGACTGCTGATCGCGCTAAAGACCAGCCCAAACAGAATCAACCGTCTGCGCCCGAATTTATCAGCCAGTGCGCCGCCTGCCATGCTCCCGACCAAGCCAAAGAGAGATGACATGCCCAACAGTACACCGGCTTGTGTCATGCCAACGCTAAATTTTTGCGTGATGTAAAGTGCGAAAAATGGAAAAAGCAATGTACTGCCGAGCGCATCCACAAAGCGTGTGCCAACCACGATCCAAAACAGCCGCGGAAATTCGTTGTAAATTTTTTTCAAATTTGCAATCATGTTTTATCACCCTGAGGAAATATGATTTGAAAGTGATGAGCAGCAATTCTCAGTATGGCTTTTATTCATCCACAGATTTCGCCGATTACACAGATTAAAAAGAAAAAATCTGCTAAATCTGTGCAATCTGTGGATAATGTTTTTTCATATTGAGAATAGCTGGTGACAAGCCTTGTTTATATTGCATTCCAAATGACGCGCAATTAATTACTGCGCCGGCCAGGGAATTTCAGCCGGCCCTGCAAAACCATGTTTCTCCTGGAAGAATACCCGCCCATGTGACGGGACGTCACAACCCGCCTCGTCTATAAAATCAACTTCAGGGTAGTTGGATGCGAGCGGATCGAAGATCATCTTTCCTCCTTCGCAACGCCAAACTTCGATAATGTAAATGAACATATTTTCGTCTTCTTCATCACCAGCGCGCAAAGTAATATCCATCCATTTGACCGTGACCTTGCTTTTGTTGTTCGGGTCGCGGACTGCGCTCAAAACAGTGCTCGCTGAATAATAAGGTGAAACAGGAAGTTTGTACCCATCAGGATACATGACCGGCAAAGTTTGCGGGTCACCATTGACCTCGACGAATTTCGCGTTGACCCAGCATCTAATTTTGTTTTCGACCAGTACCCAATTATTTCCATCGGTTCGCCCAAGCAATTTCAGCGGCGTGCTTTTGTTAAAGGCGATCAGGTACAAATATTCTGAACCGGGTCCGTACCGGCAGCTAAGCAAGTCCGCGGTTACGGTGGCTTCTAAACTTTCTACAATCGGAATGGCTGTCAGCGTGCTGGTTGGCGTAACCGTCGGCGGAACAGGCGTTTCAGTAGGCGTTGAGGTTTGTGTGCCAGTGGGTATTTCTGTGGGGGGAACCACAGTTGTGGCGGTCGGAGCAGGCACGTCAACGGGCGCGGCAGAAGGGAGCGTACATGCCGTCAGCAGAAAGACCAACGCGAGGGTAATTACAAAAGTTTTTTTCATCCGTGTTGAGTTCCTAAATTTTCATTCAGCGCTTGCTCGATCAAATCTTTGAGGATGGAAAAAGGTTGCGAGCCTTCAACCTTGACGCCGTTGATGAAGAAGGTCGGCGTCGCGTGGACTCCGCTCGCTTCAGCCTCCGCCGCATCCTGTTCCACAGTCCCCTTGTGTTTTTCTTCGCTGAGGCATTTTTCGAACTCTCCAGTATTTAGTCTGAGCGCTTTGGCGTATGTGACCAGTTTATCCTTCGTAAAATCGCCTACATTTTCACCCGTCCAGTTGGTAAAAAGCGTATCGTGATATTCCCAAAACTTGCCCTGGTCGCCGGCGCAGTATGCACCTTCCGCTGCCCACACAGATTCAGGTCCAAGGATCGCATAAGACCGATATTCAAAATAAACTTTATCTGCGTTGATATATTCCTCGATCAACTGCGGCTCAGTCTGGCTCCAGAACTTGAGGCAATACGGGCATTGAAAATCGCCGTATTCAATGATGTGTACGGGGGCATTCGGATTTCCCATTGCGTTGATTTGCGTTGCATCGCGCCGAAGTTCCTCCGCAACCTTTACATGGTTTGGAAAAAACTGCTGAACGAATTGCGGCCCCGCAAAGATCAACGTGCCGACAAAGACCGCTGCGCAGAGCAATACCACGCATCCGCCAGCCGCGATCCACGACGTCCACTTTGGCTTGGATATTTTTTCTGCTGAATTTTGTATTTCCTGGGGAATTTGATCCTCGATCATTTTGACTCCTGTGATTGTTTGTAAATTGTACCCTGAGCCTGTGGGGTTCAAACTGAGGCAAATTCGGTTCCTAATCCAAAACTTATTTAAACGTCATAAACAAAATGGATTTTTTCGTTATAATCCTTTATATGCCCACAACTTTTATTACTAGCCGTAATTTGCCAAAACAGATTCTTGCCGCACTTGTTGCCGGATTTTTCCTCTTTTTAGCTATTACCATCACCTGGACAGTAGGCTATCAATTATTGTACGCAGGTCGTATTTTCCCTGGCGTCTCAGTTGCCGGTGTGGATATTTCAGGTCTTTCCCCAAACGATGCCGCGCTTAAATTAAGTCAGACTCTCTCCTTCCCGATCACTGGAAAAATATTATTCCGCGCCGCAGATAAAGTTTGGGTCGCATCTCCTGCTGAATTGGGCATGGTCTTCGACCCATCTGCAAGCGCATTGGCCGCGTATGAATTTGGACGTTCCGACGGATTGTTCGGCGCGCTCGCAGGGCAAATCCGCGCCGGTGGACTCGGCGCAGACGTTTCTCCGGTGCTGATCTTTGATCAACGGGTGGCGTACACCTATCTTCAAAATATTGCTTCTCAAATTAATCAACCCGTCGTGGAAGCAAACCTGCATCTTGAAGGCACCAATGTCGTCACACTGCCGGGTCAAGTGGGGCGTTTGCTCAACCTTGATGCAACCCTCATCTATCTCGGCTCACAGTTGCAATCCTTCCGCGATGGCGAAGTGCCGCTTGTCATTCAGGAAGTTGCGCCAAAACTGTTGGATGTTTCTTCGCAGGCAGATGCTGCGCGGCGTATTATCAGCCAGCCGTTGACCATCACTGTGCCGAATTACCGCGATGGCGACCCTGGTCCATGGACGTATGATATTCCTGTCGTCGCAAATATGATCACGGTCAATGTGTTTGAGAATAACGGCAAAGCAGAAATGCAAGTTGGACTTGATCTTGTCACATTGCGCCAATCTTTGAACGAACTCAAAACCTATGTTGATCGTCAACCTGCGAGCGCGCGTTTTATTTTCAATGATGAAACAGGTCAGATCGAACCGATAAAAGCTTCCAGTGTCGGCCGCGTGATGGATGTGGAAGCCAGCATCACAGCCATTAATGATGCGCTTTTGCGCGGCGAACATACCATTGCCCTTGTCGTTGGGGAAAAACAGCCAGCCGTCGTCGATACCGCCACAGGCACAGAGCTGGGTATTACGCAGGAAGTCATATCTTACACAACCTACTTCTATGGCTCAAGCAGCGAGCGGATTCAAAACATCGTCGCGGCTTCAGAACAATTTCACGGCGTGCTGGTTGCTCCGGGTGAAACTTTCTCTATGGGCAACGCCCTTGGCGATGTCAGCCTTGAAAATGGATTCGCCGAGGCCCTCATCATCTACGGCGGACGCACGATCAAGGGCGTGGGTGGCGGCGTGTGTCAGGTAAGCACCACACTTTTCCGCGCGGTGTTCTTCGCCGGTTTTCCCGTCGTTGAGCGATATTCTCATGCCTACCGCGTTTCGTATTATGAGAAAAACGCCAGCAATGATATTGACCCCAACATGGCTGGGCTGGATGCCACTGTATATTTCCCGCTCGTCGATTTCAAATTCACCAACGACAGCGCCTACTGGCTGCTTATGGAAACCTATGTCAACGAAAGTGCGCGTACGCTCACCTGGAAAATATATTCCACGCCAGATGGGCGTAGTGTCACCTGGGAGACAACAGGCCCAGCCAACGTTGTGCCCGCGCCATCCCCGGTCTTTGAAGAAAATCCGGAACTGAAAGCCGAACAAATTAAACAGGTTGACTATTCTGCCCAGGGCGCAGATGTAGATGTGACGCGCACCGTTTGGCGCAGCGGTCAGGTTTACTTTTCAGACCGATTCCAAACTCACTATCAACCCTGGGCGGCAGTTTGTGAATACGGCCCCGGCACAGAAGACCCGCAAAAGGCAGCCAAAAGAAACGAAATATGCTTATTGCCAAAAACCTAAAAACTCAGGAGCCGTTGCGAGGGCATTTATCGACCCCGGAACACTCCAAATTCCAATGGTACAATCTTTTGAATAAAAAGAAAAATAGGAGAACATATGGTCAGCTCAGAATTACTTGAAATTTTACGATGTCCTAATTGTGTACGAGAAAAAAATGGAATACTTGTATTGCACAAAGATGCATGGCTCGTTTGTCAGGATTGTGGCCGCAAATATCCAATCGTAGATGACATCCCAGTGATGTTGATTGACGAAGGGGATAAGTGGATTACCACCGCGCAAGACGCACTTCCCGTTCCGCCGCCTGCTAAATAAATACTTGCATTGAGCATAGCCGAAATGCAAGACCTGCTGGCTGAATTAACCAGCGGCGATGACACCCGCGCAGAAAATTCCATTTCCTCGATCACCCAATTGGGAATGGCGGCAATTCCAGCATTATTGGATTTGACCCGCGCCGCAGAAGCGGATTCTCGCTGGTGGGCAGTACGCGCTCTCGCCGCCTCGCCTCACACCCAACCCGAACACTTGATTCCGCTCCTCAGCGATTCTGCCCCGGAAGTGCGAGCCGCTGCCGCGCTGGCTCTGTGTCATCATCCACACGAAAGCGCAGTTGAGGCGCTGATCAACACCCTCGCCGATCAAGATTCTCTGACGGCGGGCTTGGCAGGAAATGCTCTCGCTAAAATTGGAAGCCCTTCGGTGTTGAGTCTGCTCGAGGTTATGAAAGATGCGCCAATCGGCATCCGCATTTTGGCTTTGCGCACGCTGACTCAAATCTGCGATCACCGCGCCATCCCAGTGATGATGAAGTCTCTCAGTGAGGAATCGGCAATGCTGCAATATTGGGCGCAAGAAGGTCTGAACCGACTTGGGCTTAATATGGTATATATTAAGCCTTGAGGTACCACAAAGAATGAATAGATTTGAATTTTTGAAGAAAATAAAGTTTCCCAAATTTAGACGCTCGATGGTGGGGCAGGTTATCTTTTGGGTTGTGACATTGGCATTAGGCGTTACTGCGTTTTTTTATGCGCGTAGTTTTACCGCATGTTGGAACTTAACGGCTCTGCCTGGTTTGGCGCCTGCCAGTTGCAGCGGTGAATCGAGTGCTTCCGCTCAATTTAACCCTGAGGGCACGCCGATTGCCACTGACGTGGCTGTGCTTCCTACGCCTATAACAGCTCCAGAAGTTGCATTGCCTCCCGCCTGGGACGGCGCCAGCCGTATCAATATTTTGTTTATCGGCTTGGATTATCGTGATTGGCAGGCCGACGAAGGTCCGCCGCGCTCAGATACGATGATCTTGTTCACAATTGATCCGCTCACGAAAACTGCCGGCATGTTATCCATCCCGCGCGATCTTTGGGTAAACATTCCGGGCTTCGGGTATGGTCGCATTAATATGGCGTATCCCAGTGGAGTGGGGGCTCAATTGCCTGGCGGTGGAGCCGGACTTGCCATGAAAACAGTGGAACAGGTGTTGGGTGTGCCGGTTCATTATTATGCCCGAATCGACTTCAATACTTTCACTGAATTGGTGAATAAACTGGGTTGTATTACCGTTATCCCTGAAGAACATCTTGTTCTTGACCCCGTTGGTCCTGGAACAGATCACGTCAGAATTACTCCCGGCGGTGAACGTGAATTGTGCGGCTGGAAAGTATTAGCCTATGCCCGTACTCGTAAAACCGAGGGCGGCGATATGGACCGTTCCCGTCGTCAGCAGCAGGTGATCTTTGCTCTTCAACAAAAAATATTCGATCCAAAAACATTCCCTTCGTTGATTGCGCAGGCGCCTGAAATGTACTTTGAACTTCAAAACGGTATTCACACCAACATGCCATTTGAAGATGCCATTAAGTTGGCCATACTTGGCAAGGATATTGCCCCATCAAGCATAAAGACCGGTATCATAGATACCAGTATGGTTACATTTGATAATACGGTACTTGGCGGTCAAGCCGCCAGCGTCATGAAGCCGATTGCCGATAAAGTCCGCGTGTTGCGCGATGAGATATTCACGTCCACTGGGCCGCTTAGCCCAATGGCAGTCCCATCTGGCAGTACAGATCTCAACCTTCTGGTACAAGCCATGCGTGCAGAAGAAGCCCGCGTGCGTATTGTGGATGGCACTTTTACCACAGGACTTGATCAGCGAGCGGGAGTCTACTTCCAATCTCAGGGCATGAATGTGACCGAAGTTGGCACGGCGACTGATGTATATAGTTCAACCGTCGTGGTTGTGTATGGACCCAAGCTTTATACATTGCGCTACCTGCAAGGAGTCTTTGGGATTTCACACACGCAAATTAGATTTAATCCCGACCCTGCCTCAACTGTCGACATTGAAATACGCCTCGGCTCTGATCTTGCGGGAAGTATTCCGTAATTTTATTTGACATCTTGTAAAAGCAAATCGTAGGTCAGGCTTTTAGCCTGACGCCCTTTGAAATTTGATGAATGGCGGGTTGAAAACTACGACTACTTAATCAGAGCGCTTTTGTATCCAAACATATAAAAAAGGACTTGCGGCGAACCGCAAGTCCTTTTTTGATGGCGGAAAAAAACTATGCCCAGCCTTGATTGTGAATGAAATCGCTGATCATCGGAATCTTCACATCCTGACCTTGATACGCCTGATAAGCCCACCAGAACATAACAAAGAAAAGGATGCCGCCGCAACCAAGGGTGACGGTTGAAATAATGGTTAACACAACTGTAGCGACAAGAGATTGCACAGCATTAAACTTGATATACGGGCGGTTTTTCTTATCTTCCATAAAAAGAACGACGATA
>CAMCQT010000139.1 GCA_945877125.1 Candidatus Brevifilum fermentans
CTCCAGAATAAGATGTTGGCAATTGTACCATTTGGAATTATATAAAATCCTTGCATAAAAAAGACCCGCGCATTAACATAGCCGCATGGAGAACCATAAAATGACAATTGCCATCACACGCAAGATCAGCCCGCGATTTAATGAGTGCGAGATCACCCACATTGACCGTACGCCCATCGACCTGGATGTAGCCCGCGCACAGCATGAGGGATACGTTCACGCGCTGGCAGAGATCGGATGTCAGGTGATCGAACTGCCCGCCGAAGCCGACCTGCCCGACTCAGTTTTTGTGGAGGATGCCGCCTTCATTCTGCCCGAAGTGGCGGTCATCACCCGCCCCGGAGCTGATTCGCGTAAACCTGAAACAGAATCCATCATCCAGGCATTGGCGCCCCACCGCGCGCTCGTCCATGTGACAGAGCCCGCCACAGTCGACGGCGGCGATGTGCTTGTACTTGGCAAAAATATTTATGTCGGCATCTCCACCCGCAGCAACGCAGCAGCCATTAAACAAATGCGGGAACTGCTCGATAACTACGGCTACACAGTGACCGGCGTGGAAATGCACGACTGCCTGCATCTCAAGACAGCCGTCACGCAGATCGATGAAAAGACCCTGCTCATCAACCCCAAATGGGTGGATAATTTTCACTTCAAAGATTTTGATTGGATTATCGTAGACCCGTCTGAACCGTTTGCGGCGAATTGCCTGCCGGTGAATGGTCAGATCATTTTCCCCACAGCGTTTCCAAAAACAAGCGCAAAACTTGAAGCCCGCGGATACAAGGTAAAAACCGTCACCGTGGACGAACTGGCGAAAGCCGAAGGCGCAGTCACCTGTTGCAGCTTGATCATTTCATGAACAAAGAGACCTGACAGGTTTTCACAAAACTCCGGTTAGCCGAGTCGATTTTGATGAACAAAATTCAGGTCAACCCGATTCACAATGAAACCTGTCAGGTCTTAATAGAAAAAGTCCCCGAAATAAATCGGGGACTTTCTCATTGCTTGTGCGCTAGAGAGGACTTGAACCTCCACGCCTTACGGCACACGCACCTCAAGCGTGCCTGTCTGCCAATTCCAGCACTAGCGCAAGAACAGGGCGTATTATAATCGGCTTGCTTTGCTTGTCAAGCAAATTCATCGAGGAGAAATAAAATGGTCCGAATCGTTGTAGACGCAATGGGCAGTGATAACTTCCCAATCCCTGACGTGGAAGGCGCAGTGCAGGCTGCGCGGGAATATGGAGTGGAGATCATTTTGGTTGGCGATGAAAAAATCATCAAGCCAGTGTTGGACGCGCAAAACGCGGGAAGCCTGCCGATACGAATTGTCCACGCGCCTGAGATGCTGGAAAAAGGCGAAAAACTTGTTTTGAAAGCCCGCAGTAAAGATGCGAAGAATTCAATGGCGGTTGGCATTGACCTCGTGAAGAATGGCGAGGCGGACGCATTTGTCAGCATGGGCAACACCGGCGCGGGAATGGTGAATGGGCTGTTTCGCCTGGGTCGCATCCGCGGCGTGGATCGCCCTGCGCTGGCTCCGATCTTCCCCACTGCAACAGGAACTTGTATCGTGCTGGATATTGGCGCAAACCCCGACTGCAAACCAGAGAACCTTTTGCAGTTTGGCATTTTGGGAAGTATTTATGCCGAGAAAGTGCGCGGGGTGAAAAATCCAAAAGTTGGGTTGGTTTCCAATGGCGAAGAGGAAGGCAAGGGCAATGAATTGGTAAAGGGCGCTACGCCATTATTCAAAGCCTCCAAGCTGAATTATTTTGGCAACGTGGAAGGCAAGGAAGTGATCGGCGGCAAAGTGGATGTGGCCGTGACGGACGGTTTTACAGGCAATGTCATGCTAAAATCATCCGAAGCTGTCGCCAAACTGATTACGGATAAAATCAAAGAAATCATCAAAAACGGTAGTGTTTTGACAAAAATCGGCGGTCTGCTGGTGAAGCCTGCGTTGAGCGCGATCAAGAAATTGCTTGACCCCGGCGAACAGGGCGCTGCTCCCCTGCTTGGCTTGAATGGGCTGGTGTTCATCGGTCATGGCCGCTCGGATGCATTCGCCATTAAGAACGCAATCCGCGTGGCAAAACAGGCGGTGGACGTGAACGTGTTGGAAGCAATGAAATCTGCAATTGAAGAGAGTCTACGGAGTGCCGCGTAAATACCTAAGCCTGAATTATGCTTTTACACATAAATTGTAACTACTCAGCACCAGCCACACCCTCAATTATGTCGCTGCGAGGCGCTCTTGTTCTTAGCCGAAGCAGTCTCCTAATGACATGAGATTGCTTCGGCGAAAAGAGCAAATGCCCGCCTCGCAACGACATGGCTGAGCAGTTACCATAATTTACTCCAACTGGTTTGGTAATTTATAGACAAGCGGTAAAAACTAACATGAGAATCATCAAAAACGAAAAACTAATTGAACGCAATAGCAAGATCGGACAGTGGGTAAGTCTTGCCGCCCTGGTTGTGCTTGGTTTGGGTATGTACATTTCATTCTCCAAACCTGAGCTTTTTACATACTCGATCATCTGTTTGGTGGTCGGATTTATTATGACCCAGATCGGCATGTATATGGGCAGCCGCTGGGGGCGGTCACCACGACCAGATGAGAAATTCGACACAGGGCTGAAGGGACTGCATAGTGAATTCAATATGTATCACTACGCTTCGCCTGTCTCCCATTTGTTACTTGGTCCCTCTGGTGTGTGGGTTCTCCTGCCATATCACCAACGCGGAAAAATCACTTTTGAAAAAAATCGCTGGAAGATGAAAGGCGGCGGCTTCTTGCAGGGATACATGCGTATCTTTGGGCAGGAAAATATTGGACGCCCTGAACTGGATGCGGAAAATGAAGTGAAGGCATTGCAAAAGTTTTTTGCGAAAAAAATGGACGAATCCAACATCCCTGAGATAAAGCCTATTTTAGTATTTACTACAGAAGAGGTTGAATTGGATGCGGGAGAGTCTCCCATTGCAGCAATGAAACTGAAGCAACTTAAAGAATTCATGCGCCAGGGCGGAAAGAATCGCTCGTTATCCAATGATCAGATCAAAAAACTGACGGATGTTTTGGAAGCATAAACCATATTCTAAATTGGAGCGCAGACTTTTATCCGCTCCCAAACTCCCCCAAAATTCCAAAGAACGGAATTTTGGGGGAGAAAAAGACCTCGAATGAAAAGCGAGTAAACAAGAGACTTTATGAAAGTTCTAAAAACATATGGGGTAAACCTTCTAGCCCTGGCTATTTTGGCTGGCATGATCGTGTTCCGCCTGACATCGTATGGAAACTTAAATCTTTCAGTGGCAAATACTGATACAGGAAGTTATATCAAGGGAGGCACCACGCCCATATTTTCGCTCACAAAAAGCCGCCTATTTACCACGAATCTTCTATACTACTGGGCAGACGTACAGGACTGTGAAATCCAGGCGATCAGTTACCCAGCGCTTCGCACAGAAACCTACCGCGCGGTTCAGCCTTGTTTTGATAGGATCGTTTTCTTTCAGAATGTCCTTTCGATTATTGCATGGAGTACGCTGGCGCTGCTCGTATCTAAAAATCTGAGCGGCGGATACGAAAAACTACTTGCAGTTTCCTTAATTGCAGCATTTGGTTTCACCCCATCCATCGCAGATTGGGACAGCGTCCTCGGATCAGAATCACTTACCTTCTCCCTTTTTGCCATCAGCGCTGCCCTAATAATTGAGATTTGTTTCTTTATTGCAGCAGAAGCAAAAATTAACAAACGCTCAATGCTTATCAGCGGACTGGCAATGGCAGCGCTCATACTCTGGGCATTCACCAGAGATGCAAATATTTATACGCTTGTTGTTTTATTTGCCGTGTCCATTCTCGCCATCGTCGTATTTCCCCATATTCGCAAAAACAAAAAACTGATTTTTCTGGTTACAGCAGTCTTCATCGTCACAGTCATTGGCTTGCAAAGCGCAATGCTCAGTATGCGCTGGAAAACGCCCATGTCCAATGTTTTCAATGACCTTATCCTGCCGCATCCCGCCCGCGTGGAATTCATGCAAACACTGGGAATGCCCGACCCCGCATCCGCTGAATATTCAACATGGTTCAGCGAAAATGCTCCGCGGGCATACGCGCGATTCCTTTTATTTCACCCTGGTTATACGCTCACTTCATTCACGTCCGAACTGGGCGGAATTTTCTCCGAAAATATTCAGCCATATTTTTATTCAGAAAAAACCCCTGCCCGCGCCGCACTGATTGCCGTCAATGATGTTTTGCATCCAAAAACGTACCTCATATTTATTTTGGATATTCTGCTGATGATTGGTTTGCTCTTCTCGTTATTCAGAAGAAAAAATAAAAACTTCACGACCTGGGTCTGGCTGGGAACGTGGCTCTTCCTCAGCGCATCGCTTACGCTTGCAGTAGGTTTCTTTGCCGATTCAATCGGCGTTACCCGCCACACCATGTTCGCAGTTGAACTATTCCGCCTGATGACCTGGCTGTTTTTGATCATTTTATTTGACCAGGTTAATCGAAAAGATGCAGAAGTTTTAGCGTAAATGAAGTTAGACTTCATGGTACACTTGTTCTATCTCTGGAATCACCCTCAATCAAATTTTTCTTAAAATGACAAGTGAAAATCAAATTCTGAGTTTAGCAGTCACGAGATACCCCGTACTATGACATCCATCGTTTCAATTGATATCGAATCCACTGGTCTCGACGAAAACCGCGACGCCATTATTGAAATTGCCGCTGTTAGATTCAACGGGCGCCGCGTAGAGAACGAATTTACCACGCTCATTAATCCCGGCAAGCACATCCCTGATTTCATTACGGGGTTGACCGGCATTGACGACAGCATGGTGCGTGATGCCCCGCGCCTGCGCGACATAATGCAGGAACTCACAGCCTTCGTCGGCGACTCCCCCATTCTCGGTCACAACGTCAAATTTGATATTGGATTCCTGCGCAAGGCAGGGCTATTCCCGTATCACCAAACAATTGACACTTACGAACTGGCTTCGGTATTAATGCCAACCGCCAGCCGCTACAATTTGGGGTCACTCGGCCAACAACTAAACATCCCCCTGCCCGCCACACACCGCGCTTTGGACGACGCCCGCGTCACTCAGGCGTGTTATGTGCGCCTGCTCGATATGGCACGCGAACTTCCGCTGGAAACTTTGCAGGAGATCGTGGAGTTGGGTAATTTTGTAGATTGGGATGCGGGCTGGGTCTTTGAGCAGGCGCTTCAGTTACAAGCCAAGGATGGGATTAAGCCAAAGACTACGCGCAGCGCATCCAAGCTGATACTTGGTCCAACAAAAAAAGATTTTTCTCCCATTGAGAAGAACGAAGAACCCACCGCGCTTGATCCCGAAGAAGTCGCGTCAGTTTTAGAATATGGTGGGCCTTTCTCGCAGTACTTTGAATCCTACGAGCAACGCCCGCAGCAAGTGGATATGCTCAAGGCGGTGACAAATGCCCTTTCAAACGGCAACCATCTCATCGTCGAGGCTGGAACCGGAGTTGGTAAATCGTTCGCATATCTCGTGCCGGCGGCCATGTTCGCAGTCCAAAACAATACGCGTGTGGTCGTCTCCACCAACACCATTAACCTGCAAGACCAACTCATCAAAAAAGATATTCCCGATTTGCGGGCGGCGCTCAACCTGAATGTGCGCGCCGCAGTGATGAAGGGACGCAGCAATTATCTTTGCCCGCGCAAACTTGAACACATGCGCTCGCACGGGCCAACGAATGCCAACGAAATGCGCGTGCTGGCCAAGATCATGGTCTGGGGACTCGATAACGACAGCGGCGACCGCAACGAGCTGAACCTGACCGGTCCCATCGAGCGCGAAGTGTGGATGCGCCTCTCGGCGGAAGATGATACTTGCACAACTGAAACCTGTCTGGGACGAATGGGCGGCAGATGCGCGTTCCATCGAGCCAAGCAAGCCGCGCAATCAGCCCACCTGCTGATCGTCAATCACGCGCTCCTGCTTTCAGATGTTTCCACAGGTAACAAGGTTTTGCCCGAATATGATTATGTGATCGTGGACGAAGCGCACCACATGGAATCTGCCGTCACTTCTGCGCTGTCATTTCGCATGACTCAAAATGATCTGGATCGAATGTTGAAAGAGTTGGGCGGATCATCGGCGGGGCTTCTCGGCCGAATGTTGACCGAGACCCATCAAACAATTCAACCCTCAGACTTTGGCTTACTGCAACAAAAAGCCAAACACGCCACCGACCAGGCTTTTCGTGTGGAGCAGCTTGCCAAGCAATTTTTCAACATGGTCAGCGACTTCATTGCCAGACAGCGCGAGGGACAACCGATCAGCAACTATTCATGGCAAATGAGAATTACGCCCGCCGCGCGTTCGCTGGCTGGCTGGGATGATGTTGAAATTGCCTGGAGTCAGATCAGCGAAACAATGGGTTTGCTTTTGAAGTCACTCGATGAAATTTCAAAAATGCTTGGCGAAATATATGCTGACGGTCATGAAAACGTGGAAGATACGATTGGCACTCTGGGCAGTCTCATGCGCCGCATGACTGATGCGGAGGTTGCGTCTTCGGGCATGATGCACAAACCATCCAACGAGTTGATCTACTGGATCGAAGTGAATCCGCGCGGCGAAAGATTATCACTCAATGCTGCTCCCCTGCGTGTGGGTCCGCTTGTGCAAAAACATTTATGGAATGAAAAAGCCTGCGTGGTGATGGCATCTGCCACACTCACAACGCATGGCGAGTTTCGATATCTCCGCAACACGCTAGACGCCAACGAAGTGGACACCCTTGCGCTCGGTTCGCCGTTTGATTATGAATCGAGCACTTTGCTTTACGTGGCAAATGATATGCCCGAACCGAACGCACAGGGCTATCAGCAGGCGCTGGACAAAGCCATCATATCCACCGCCAAAGCCACAGGCGGGCGAATGCTCGTATTGTTCACATCGTATGCGGCACTCAAAAAAACCGCGCAATCCATTACAGGTCCGCTGGCGCGCGAGGATATTTTTGTCTTCGAGCAGGGAGAGGGTGCATCACCCAATGCGCTGCTCGAATCCTTCAAATCCACAGACCGCGCTGTACTGCTTGGCACACGCTCGTTCTGGGAAGGCGTGGATGTCCCCGGCGACTCGCTGTCTGTTGTCGTCATCACCAAACTCCCCTTCGATGTGCCGTCCGACCCGATCATCTCTGCGCGCTCTGAACTTTACGAAGACTCGTTCAATGAATATTACCTACCCGAATCCATCCTGAAATTCCGCCAGGGATTTGGGCGACTGATCCGCACGGCATCAGACCACGGAATCGTTGCCATCTTCGACAGGCGCGTACTAACAAAACAATATGGGAAGTTATTCCTCGAATCACTTCCGCAATGTACGGCGCGACAAGGTGCCGCGGCCGGGCTTGCAAAAATGGCAGGCGATTGGCTGGGAGTGTAAAAGTCTCAAAAGGTCAGGCTTATAGCCTGACCTTTTTTGAAAACACAGTTTTTTGGCGGGTTACAAACCCACCCAGCAGACAGACATCAAACAGATAGATTTTCCAATCCTAAAAACGCATCCACAACACGCGGGTCAAAATGGGTGCCAGATTCTTCACGAATACTTTTTTTCACACTCGCAGGTGCAAGCCCCTTACGATATGGACGGTCAGAAACAAGGGCATCCCAAACATCAACAACAGAAAAAATGCGCGCGGCGAAGGGAATCTCCTCGCCTTTCAGCCCGCGCGGATAACCTGACCCATTCCATTTTTCATGGTGACAATATGGAATATCAATGGCAGGGAGTAAGAACTTGATAGGACTTAACATTTGATACGCGTAAACAGGATGCCTTTGAATAAGTATGCGTTCTTCCGTTGTAAGCTCACCGGGCTTGAGCAAAATCCCATCAGGAATTGCCATCTTACCAATGTCATGCAGAAGTGCGCCGCGCGTGATATGCAACAAAGCTGCGTCATCCACGCCCATCAACTGCGCCAGGCGTTGCGTCAGCGTTGTTACTCTTTGGGTGTGTCCCTCAGTTTCCTTGTCGCGCATGTCAAGCGCGCGCACCCAACCCTCAAGAGTAGCTTGATACGCAATCTCCAACTCCGCATTGCTTTTCTGCAAGTCATCGAACAAACGCGCGTTATCAATTGCAACCGCGGCTTGATTGGCAAATGCGGAGATCATCCCCAGATCATCAGCGCTAAAAATACCTGTATGAGCGCGGTTATCTACGTAAATCACGCCGATCAAATTATCCTTGATCTTAAGCGGCGCGCATAAAATCGAAAGCAGATGATACATAGCCACACTATATTGCTCACCAAAACGTGGATCTTCCTGTGCATTCGTCGTCAAAACCGTCTCGCCCGATTCAACCACGCGGCGAACAACTGTTTTGCTGATCGCAAAAGCATCCTCGTCCAAATTGACATTATCTATGCCCCGCGCAATGCGAACTTTCAACTGACCAGCAGGCTCACGCAGCATCAAAAACCCGCGCTCGGCATTCATGAGCGCTATCAATGTATCCATGACTTTTTCGAGAACCCGCTCCAAACCCAGCGAAGAGTTGATCGCGCTCCCTACACCAACCAGCGCCCCAACCTGCCTTTGCCTCTCATCCAGGTAGCCTATGAGTCCTTGCTTTAGCATACCTATCGTGCTTGAAACTTGGGTAAGGTCTCGAAGGATCTGAGATGTTTGCCCGTCGTTCGTGCGGGCAAGATGCGCCAGTACGCGCATCAACATCTTATCTATGCCACCTAATTGTAATTGGACAGATTGCGCGTCAAAAGATTGTGTCATGATAATGCTCCTACAAATCCAAAAAACATTGCTTCTTTGAAATAACGTTTTTTGGATTACAACTTCGGCAAAACAATAGACTGTTGGTGCTGATATTTCCCTTTCTTATCTGCATAGGAAATATCACAAGCTTCATCTGCTTCAAAGAATAAGACCTGAGCCAGTCCTTCATTTGCATAAATCTTGGCGGGCAAGGGGGTGGTATTCGATATTTCCAAAGTGACAAACCCCTCCCATTCAGGCTCAAAAGGCGTTACATTCACAATAATTCCGCATCGCGCATACGTGGATTTCCCAAGGCAGATCGTCAACACATTGCGTGGAATGCGGAAATATTCTATTGTGCGCGCCAAAGCAAACGAATTCGGCGGAACAACGCACACGTCACCAACAAAATCCACCATGGATTTTACGTCAAAATTCTTTGGGTCAACAGTCGCAGAGAACACATTGGTAAAAATCTTGAATTCATTCGCAACACGTACATCATACCCGTAAGATGAGACACCGTACGAAATTACCCCTTCCCGAACCTGATTTTCAACGAAGGGTTCGATCATTTTATGCTCATGCGCCATCTTGCGAATCCAGTGATCAGGCTTTAATCCCATGCTTTTCTCCTTGGTTTTCGCCAGTTCACCGACGAAAATATATTTTTTCAATATTCAAACTGCCATGATTTTATAACAAAACTGAAAATACGCAATTGCGAATTACTGTTATATAATAACAACGCAATTTCAAATTATATTAAAAAGGAGTTCTACAACAAAATGAAGTACCTTCGCTTTCTCGGCAACGAGTTCTTACTTGGCACATTGATTGCCGTATTGAGTGTGTTCACTGCCATACCCAGCTATTACGGCTCTTTAGCAGGCGGGGAGCAGAATAATGCCGAGATCAAAGGCATGCAAGCTCTGAACGACGGCAACGCTGAATATCTCACAGAAAATCAAAATATCTCGCAAGATTACAATTATTATGATAACTGGTATATAAATCAAGATAGCAACCCTGAAGTAGCAGACTATTACCAATTTAATTTCTCGCAGCAATTACAAGACGCCATTGACCGCGACCCCAACACAGTTTGGGACGATCAATACTATACAGAAATGGCAGTCACATCCACCGACCTATTTTCCCAGTCAGAGGAGTATTTTATACTCGCCTCAAACTGGAATGAACGCGGCGACTTACTTGGACTCGTCGTGATGATCATGGCGCTTGGTGTGGCTTTCGCCGCCTGGGCATCACTGCTCAAAGATGAAAGCAACTTACGACTGGTCTTCTCATTTTTTGCAATCGCCATGCTCGTATATGGGCTGATCACTTATTTAGGCGTTCCCGTCGTTGCTGTAGCCGTATAAAAGTCGCGCAAAATAATACTATCTCCCAACAGAAACACTTGCTTTATCAAAGAGACCACAGAGATCCTTCTGTGGTCTCTTTGATAATTTTTTTGACTACAAACATCAGTTATTGATATAATTTCAACATGGCAGACAAATCATACCAACAGACCCTCAATGACTGGCGCGCTGAACGTGATGGTGTGCAAGCAAAGGTTGTCAGGGAGAGGTAACCTCAGGTAGGATAGTTCGGGACCAACCAAACCAAACTACCCGAGGTTCAAAATGGAATATAACATTGAAAAGATAAACCAAATAGGCAAGATGTTGGCGGAAGTGATTGAAGA
>CAMCQT010000140.1 GCA_945877125.1 Candidatus Brevifilum fermentans
TCTTCTTCAAGCGCGGCATTGTCGATCTCAATTTTTTCCTGGCGGATAACCTCGTCTAGCAGGAGACCACGCTCAAGGCGCTTTCTGGCAACGGGATTTACTTCTTCTTCAATAAATTTTTCACGTGTCGTTTCGCGGACTTTGAAATAAGTTTCCAAATCCATGTTCTGTTGTGCAAGGCGGTTGGCAAGGTCTGAGAGAACATGTTCGCCTTCGTGCTCGATCGTATGTTCGTTATATTTGATCGTCGCGCCTTCTTTTACTTTCTCGATTAAGTCAACGAAATATTTATCGTCATAATCGCCCTGTGAACGAGCTTCCACATCTTTCTTTACCGCTTCTTTTAGTTCATCCACGGTATCACCTGCGCCTGTCATCTTGGCAAGTTCGTCATCAATATCAGGCAGGGTTACGCCGCGCACAGTCTTAACTGTAACTTCGATATTAACACTCTTGCCTTTTAGTTCTTCCACTTCCCAATCTTCTGGGAAGCCATGTTCGATGGTTTTGCTTTCACCTGATTTCAAACCGATTAATTCTTTCGCAAAGCCGTTGTAAGGCCATTCGGTATCACGATCTTCACCGCGGACAAAGGTCGCAAACCCCTTGCGGTTGAGTTCAGGCGTCTCGGAATTTACATCCACCAACACGTAATCGCCTACTTCAATCGGTCGATCCACATTTTCAGTGGCGGCATATCTTTGGCGCAGGTCTTCAAGAGCCGCCTCAATATCTTTTTCTTCAGGGGCAACCCATTCGTAAGGCATACGGACGGAGTGATAATCGCCGAGGTTCACTTCCGGAGCAAGTGGTATGCGGAAGGTGAATTTGGCAGGCTCAAGACTATCCACAGATTCGAGAGTACCTGTTGCGCCGGGATTTACGTCCGCTTCCTTGAGAATATTGGAATATTCCGTATCAATAAACAGGTCAACCGCCTGCTCGGTGACAGCGGCTTCGCCAACGGTGCGCACAACAATTTCATAAGGGGCTTTGCCGGGGCGGAACCCAGGTACTTTACTGCGCGCCGAAATCTTTGAAGCAGCGCGGCGTTTATAGGTATTCATTTTTTCCTGATCCACTTCAACGATCAGTTTTACAGAATGGTCTTCCTGGTATTGTTTTTCGATGTTCAAAGTTTCCTCCAGACCCAAAGGTATCCTTTAAGAGTCTAATAAATTTTAGTGGGGACGGTGGGAGTCGAACCCACACGCCTATTAAGGCACATGATCCTAAGTCATGCTCGTCTGCCAATTCCGACACGTCCTCATGTTATTCTAGGCGGGCGAAATTATACTGCGAATTTATGATTTTAGCGGCTTAATATGGCATTATTTTGAAGTAATTTTCAGCTTCGGTCTGCCCAAAAATAAAATAAGCACATAACCTGGTCAAAAGTTGAGATTTTGACGCATAACCCGGATGTTGACGATTTTCGATTGATGGGTATAATCCCGCTCTCTTGGTAATATTGCCTTGCTCATCCGCAGTTGGATGATATAAAAAATTGGAGAATTTCTTGTGAGCCGTGTAATCAATCCCGATTCTGTTGGAAAAGAACGAACCCGTTTAATAAAATCGATTGTGTTGTGTATTCGTGAGTTGGCAAAACAGGCAAAAGTTACGCCAGAGTCGAAGGATTTAGCTTCATTTATTGCACTGGCTTTACAGTCTATTTCTGATGGAGTGGATGTTTCTGTGGCTGCGTGGGAAAAACGTGACTACTGGGTAAAAGCAGATAAATTCCGCATGGAGTGGATGTGGACAAGTTATACAGCGGATAAGATGAAAAACGCCGTATTGACAGATGATTGGGCGACCATTGCTTCGCTCATGCCTCAAATTGCCCAACGATTTAACAAGGTGGAAGTTTCAGACAATCATCGGCTGGGGAAACCCTGGGTGGGGGCATATACGCTTCTGGCTCTACACCGAAAATTATAATTACCCGAATGGTTGTAAAACAAAAACCTCCGAGTTCTTCAACTTCGGAGGTTTTTGTTTTTTACGCTTCCAGTAATTTTTTCAGGTGTGTTTCTGTGTTGTTGAGTAATTCAATCACAGTCTCGCGGACGTGCTTGCTGAGATAATGCGATTCCAGTGTGGAGAGCGGCAGGAAGCGCGCACCGGCAACGACGTGAATACAATTCGTTGCTCCACACAAACAGATGAATGGCGCCTGCATTTCCCATTCTGTGGATGGGTAAAAGAATGAAAGCTCCTCGCCTTTTTCAATGTCACGTCGCGCAATCATCACCATGCCGTCTGTATCCAAAATAACATTGGGGTCGCATGAGTGGTTTAGCGCTGCAAGCTTGCCGACGTGTGTATGCTTGTCTTTTGATATCTGTACTGTGAAACGAGTGGGCTTGTCCACGATATTTTCACTGGGCATGGAGCAGATCACTTCACCTTTTTTGTAAGCTTGCTTTGTGATAAGAGTTCTAAATTTATTTTCTGTTCTAATAGTAAGTGTTTCCATTATTGAAGTCATTTTTTCTCCTTTTATTATGAACATATACAACATAAATGTATTTGATTAGTATAGCGATAATAAAATATATTACAAGGGTTTGATGAAATATACATAAATATTTTAAGGTTGAGTTTTATTAAAAAAATAAAAAGAGATCAATGCGAACGCATTGATCTCTTTTTATAAATTTGCTTTTTTATTTATAGTAATTTCATCTGCGTTGCAGCCTGGTGCCCGTTGAATAATAAATAAGGCGCGGCGCGTTCAGCGATCACACCAAGTTTTTTTAATGAAGATAGATCGCACAATTTTCTGGTTCGACGCGCGTTCAAAATAGCATCCGCGCCTTTCAAGCCAATGCCTGGAATACGGATTAATTCCTGCTTTTCTGCTTTATTAATTTCAATGGGATGGTCGGCAAGATACATCTGCGCCCAGGCTTGTTTTGGGTCGGCGTGAAGCGGCAGGTTGCTTTCGCTTGTAAACGGCAAATCTTCAAGATCAAAGCCATAATCGCGCAATAAAAATGAAGCCTGATACAAACGATGTTCGCGCATGGGGTCTGTGGCAGGTTTGTTTTCAAATGGTGTATCAATAATCGGATGGAACGCAGAAAAATAAGCGCGCTTCAAACGTACATTTTTGTTTAACCAATTTGTAGCGGTCAGCAATTCAAGGTCGCTTTCATCCGAGCCGCCTGCTACAAATTGAGTCGCCGTGGATGGCCAACGTCCATTCCAAAACTTGTGAGCGGGGACTGTCCTGCGAATCTCCTCGACCCATTTCAGCGGCTGCAACAATTCTTCGAGAAATATTTTATGCGGCGCAAGTTTTGCAAGCCGTTCTGTATTCGGCGCTTCCAAATTAATAGAGACGCGGTCAGCCAGTTGCATGGCGCGATAGACCTGGTCTTTCTCTGCGCCCGGCATAATCTTTAAGTGGATGTATCCACGATATTGATATTTCTGGCGCAGGAGTTCTGCCGTAGCGAGAAGTTTATCCTGCGTCCTGACACCGCCTCCCGCCACTCCTGAGCTGAGGAATACGCCCTCAGCCATTTTCGCCGCTGATAGTTTTGCGAACAACCCCGCAAACTCATCAGGTTGGAAGGTAGCGCGGCGAAAATCACGCCCAGCGCGGAACGGACAGTAGAAGCAATCGCGTTCGCAGGCTGAGGTGAGTAGAGTTTTGAGGAGCAGTATCTTCTGTCCGTTGGGGAGTTGGGCGGGTGTGTAAAGGCTTGATCCCTCTCCTTCGGACTGAAACAGGCCGGGGACGCAGAATCGATGCGCGGTTCTCCATCTGCTTCAAAAGACATTTGAGAGGTTAACAGCTTGAGGGTGTCTATTGAGTCCATATTCATATTTTAGAACATATTTTCTATTTGCACAAGTGCCATTGTGTGACATAATGCTTCAAATTCCGGCAAAAGATTTCAAAAATATTCGTATCTATTTTCAACTGCCGGTGTTTTTATCACATACTATTTGGAAGAGCCTTCCATTTTTGTGGAGGGGAGGAGAGGAGGATTATTGCCAATACTATAAAATTGCTCTTCGTAAGTTCAGTTTCTTGATGTAATAAAAAATCACACAAGGAGAATTACGAAAATGGCTGATAAAAGCATGGAGCACGACAAGAAAGTATTACACAGCATGGGGTATGCACAAGAACTTTCCCGCCGCATGAGCGGGTTCTCAAACTTTGCAATTTCATTCTCTATTATTTGTATTCTGGCTGGTGGCATCACCGCTTTTCCCTTTGCCTTCGGCGCAGCTGGCGGCGGCGGTATTGGCGTCGGCTGGCTGGTGGGCGGTGTATTTGCTCTTATCGTTTCGTTCGCGATGGGTCAGATCGCCTCCTCTTTCCCGACTGCGGGCGGTTTGTACCATTGGGGCTCAATTCTCGGTGGACGTGTTTGGGGCTGGGTAACTGCCTGGTTCAACCTTCTTGGTCTCGTCTTCGTGATCTCCTCGGTAGATGCGGGTGTCTTTCAACTCTTCCGTGATCTCATTCTCCATGGCATATTTCAAGTGGATGTATCTGCCGCTGCATGGCAAGCCAACTCTGTAGATGGTTCTGGAATCTACTGGTTGATCGGTGTGGGATTGATTATCGCTACACATGCCGTCATTAACCATTTTAGTATTCGCCTTACCACCATTCTCACTGACCTCAGTGGATATTGGATCATGGTCGTTGCGATTCTGTTGACCATTTCTCTGCTGGTTTTTGCTCCGGTTCCGCTTGAGTTCTCCCGCTTGTGGACGTTCTCGAACAATACTGGTGATGTTGGCGGTGGTGTAATGCCGCAAACAAGCAGTCTTCTGTATGCGTTTGTGATTGGTCTTTTGCTTGTGACTTACACCATTACTGGCTATGATGCTTCAGCCCATACATCCGAAGAAACCCATGATGCCCAGGTCAATGTTCCGAAGGGAATGTGGCAGGCCGTTTTCTATTCAATGGTCTTTGGTTATCTCATGGTCTGTTCCTTTGTACTGGCTATGCCGAGCGTAGAAGAAGGCGCGGCTCAAGGATGGAATGTTTTCTTCTGGATCATGGAAAGTTCCACGATGCCAGTCTTCCTGCGTAGCTTGCTCTATGTCGGCATTGTTTTCGCCAACTTCCTGTGTGGTCTGGCTTGCGTAACTTCTGCTTCGCGCATGATGTACGCTTTTGCCCGCGACGACGGTCTTCCTTTCTCGAAAGCCCTAAGCAACGTGAGTGTTCAATATCGCGTGCCCGTCGCTTCGATTTGGGTCAGCGCAGCATTGGCCTTTTTGTCCTGCTTATACGGCGGCGCTTTCATCGTGCTTGCCGCTGGATGTGCGGTTTTCCTGTACATTTCCTATATCATTCCGGTTGCGGCCGGCATTTTTGCCGAAGGCAAAACCTGGAAGCAGAAAGGACCGTTCGATCTTGGTGCGCTTTCAAAACCAGTCGCGATCATCGCAGTCCTTGGCGCTTTTGTTCTGGCTTGGGTGGGCTTCCAGCCGCCAAACCAACTGGTAGGCTATCTGGTTATTGGCTTGCTCGTTTTTCTCGCCATTCTTTGGTTCACCAGCGAACGCACCCGCTTCCTGGGTGTACCTGAAGGTGACAGAATCAAAGAACGCCAGAAGATGATCGCTGAGACAGAAGCCAAGTACGTAGATTAATTTTCTGATCATTTTGTTATAAAAAAGCGGTAACTCTTTCGGGTTACCGCTTTTTCATTAAATCGAAAAAAGGAGTAATGTCACTTGGATGCAAAGAGGGGAGTGGCTATACTGATTGAAAGTTGACGACGAGACCCTAAAGGTTTCCAAAACCTTTAGGGTCTTAATCTTAATCAGGAGGTACGGCATGTGTGAATTTTGCACCCAGCACGGAGAAGGGGAGAAGTGGTATCTGACGATGGAGAATTACTCAAAGGACCTGTTGAATCAAAACAAACGGCGAAAATACGCGGTGGATTTCCTCAACGGATTCGACAAGCGCGTACCGAAGAGCATCAAGCAGTTGGATAAGATCCACAAGACGCCGTTGATGAAACTTGCCAAGCCCGTGCTGACCCACATGCAAAAAGAGGATCATTACGGACAAGTCGTGCCGATGGAAGATGTGGAAAAGATCTTCGATATGGTGGAAGGCGCGGTGCGGCTTCCATGCGTCTGCCGGCGAGTGACCACTGGCAACATGAACGCGCGTTATTGCTACGGCTTAACCATGGACAAGGAAATGATGGACGCGCTCGATGATTCTTTCAGCCTCGAAACGCTCTCAAAAGAAGAGGCGCTGGATTCCATCCGCAAGCTGGATAAAGAGGGACTTGTCCATTCGGTGTGGACGTTCAAGACGCCTTTCATCGGCGGGCTGTGCAACTGTGACCAGGATTGCATGGCGTACCGCATGACCCACGTCCGCAAGGATTACCCGATCATGTTCCGCGCGGAATGGGTAGCTGCTGTTTCAATGGATTCGTGCAACGGCTGCCGCCTGTGCATGAGGCAATGCCAGTACGGCGCGATCCGCTATTCATCAAACAACAAAAAGGTGATGATCGACCCGACGGCTTGCTACGGCTGTGGAGTCTGCCGTGCCAGTTGCAACAAGGACGCGATCACATTGCATCCGCGGGAGATGGTGACTGCGGCGGCGGGGGTGTGGTAGGGGGAAAGGATGAAGGATGAATTATTAAGGATGAAAAAAAACACTTCTGACTTCTCACTTCTCACTTCTCACCTTTTTACTTCTCACTCTTCTCACTCTTCTCACTTTTTCCTCCCACCATACAAGATATAATGGAATTCTACATGCGGTTTTACTTTGAAAGGGAATCTTATGGCAAATAAACCGATCTTGACCCGACCTCTTAATGACAATGAAAAAATGATGCGCGAGAAGTTTTACGAAAACATCACCGCGCAAAGCGATTTGCTGGATAAGCTAGGCGAACGCTTGTTGACCCTTGAACTTGCCATCCCTGGTTTGTATGCGACGGCGCTAAAACTGGTCAGCGGGGACAAAGCCACCATGCCCCTCAACACGGCATTTTATGCGACGTATGCTTTTTGGCTGCTGGCACTGGGATTAACGCTTGCGGCGTTGATGCCTAAAAAATGGAAAGTTGACCCGTCCATTTTGAAGCAGGACCCGCAGAAATTTTCTGACGGATTGGGGATCGAAGACTTCTTTGAGCAGTCGGCTTTGCACAAGCGGCGTTTGGTGATCGCTTCGAGTATCTTCTTTTTTGCGGGGATATTCAGCGCAGGATTTACGATGTAATTAGGTAATTAGGGATTAGGAGAAATTGCCATGAAAAAACGATTTACTTTTCAATGCTGGAATTGCGAAAAAACATACACCTTGTTCCGTGAGATCACAAAGGAGCAAAAAATTTCGGTTGCTTGCCCGTATTGCAATACCGAGGCGGTCGTGGATTTGGACCCGTTCCGCAAGGAGAAGAAGGTGGTTTCTCTCGTGCGCGGCGATGGCGATGATGAACAATCGCTTGGCGTTGAACTCGAATTGCCTGAGATCATTCCGACACAAAAGCCAGAGTAACAAAATAGCCATGTCGTTGCGAGGAGGATGCACTCTCCGACGAAGCAACCTCCAACTATTATGAGGAGGTTGCTTCGGGCGAAAGGCAAGAGCGCCCTCGCAACGACATAATAACAATACAAAGGGAAAATAACCATGCCGCGACATATTCATTCGACCCCGTTTATCGTCCGTCCGCCAGAGGATTTGGTTCGCAGACAGCCTGACTTGCGCAGGTGGAGCATTGCGTTGGGACAAAAGTACGCCAACAGCCAGGTGGTGACCGAAGAGGATTTGAAGTTCATGGGCGGCGCGCTGTGGAGCGTGCTGGATCTGCAAGATGAATTTGACGCGGCGCAGAAATTGGCGGGCGCGGAGATCTTGCCGATCATCATCGAGAGCGGGGCGGCGGATGTGCAAGCCTTGCCGTGGGAAACGCTGTATCATCCTGAGCATGGATTTCTTGGGAAGCACGCAGGGTTTACGCTCTCCCGTCGGCTGGGACAACTGCCGCAGGAAGCCGCACCCCAGCTTGAGCAGGGTCCGCTGCGCGTGCTGTTGTTCACATCCATGCCCGATGACCTCAATCCAGAGAAGGGCAGACTCAATGTGGAAGAGGAGCAAATTCAGGTGCAGGAAGCGCTGATGCCCTGGATATCTACAGGCGTGGTCAAACTGGAAATGCCCGACGACGGCAGATTTTCGACGTTGAAGGAACTGCTCAAAAAATTTCAGCCGCACGTTTTATTCCTGAGTGGACACGGAAATTTTCACCACGAGCCGCACACGGGCGAAGCGCCGTACGGCGTGTTTCTTTTTGAAAGTGAAACGGGCGACGGCGAAGCCATCCGCGAGGATGAAATTGCCAGCGCGTTGATCGGCTCGGGCGTGCAGGTGGTGGTGTTGTCGGCTTGCGAAAGCGGAAAAACTGCCTCGGACGCGCTGACCAACGGCTTGACCCAGCACATCAGCGTGCGCGGCATTCCGCATGTGATCGGGATGCGCGAGTCGATCATGGACAGGGCGGGCATTCAATTTGCGCGCGCCTTGTGCGATGAACTTGCCCAGCGTGAACGGATCGACAGCGCCTTGCAGACCGCGCGCGCCGCGATCCAGACGCCGCTCAAGGATGTTTTGAAGCGTGAAGCCGAACTGAGCGCGTCTGCCGAGTTGAGCCTGGGGCAGTGGTGCCTGCCGATGCTGTTGTCGCCGAACCCGCACAGACCGCTGATCGATTGGGACTTTCAGCCGCAGGCGCAAAAAACCAAAAGCGTAAACAAAAGCCTGAGTGCCATCAGCCTGCCCGAGCGTTTTGTGGGGCGGCGGGCTGAGATGCGTCAATATAAGAACGAACTGCTGACGGGCAAAATCGAAAGCCTGCTAATCACGGGTCCAGGCGGACAGGGCAAGACCGCGCTGGCGGGCAAACTGGCGTTGGATCTGGAAGCGCGCGGCGCGCGTGTCTTTGCCTGGAGTGCGCGCCCCGAAAACCCGTGGCGTGTTTTCATGCGTCAGCTTGAACTTGCGCTGAAAGATGATCTGGCGAAAACCTATGACAGCATGATCCCGCGTTTTGAAAATGACAGGGAACACGCCGACTTCATGCTCGACCTGTTGATGCAGCAATTCGATGGGCACGTGGTCTTTTTCTTTGATAATCTCGAGTCGATCCAGAACCCCGATACTTTGACCCTGCAGGATGCGCGCGCGGCAGACTGGATGCAGGCGGCGCGTGCCGCACGAGGCTTGATCGTGCTGGCGACCTCGCGCTGGGCGCTGCCCGATTGGGACGGCAAACACCTTGAGCTTTATCACGCCAACTATGGCGACTTTTTGCAAATGGCGCAGGGACTGGCGCTGCGCGGAAAACTGCCAAATTCGTTCCTGCAAAAACGGGATGAACTGCGGCGCGTGTATGAGGTATTGGGCGGCAACAGCCGTGGACTGGAATTCTTTGGCGCGGCTTTGCTGGGCATGAAAGCCGACAGCGAAGAAGACGCCTTCCTGAACAGCCTGGCGCAGACCAGGGATAAATCACAGGCAGATATGTCAATCGAGGCAATTTATACGCACCTGCCTGAAACCGCCAGGAAACTGTTGGCGCGCCTGCCCGCCCATGCCCAGCCTGTGCCGTTGGAAGGCATGCTCAAATTAGGCTTGGACCTGCGGGAAGACCCGCAGCCTGTGCTCGAACGCCTGCTGGCGGTTTCACTGGTGGAAGCGCAGTACGAGCCGAACTGGGATGTGACCCAATACCAGATCGCGCCGCTGGTGGCAGACTGGCTGAACGGGAAAAAATTAACCGACGCCGACCCGCAGTGGGTGAGTGCGGTTGCCGACTACCAAATTTATTTGTTTGAAAACGAACGCCGCAACCGGACGCAAGCCATGACCGCGCACGAAGCCCTGCAACGCGCAAAACGCGCCCCCGAAGCCGACAGGTTGGCGCTGGACTATATTGTGGGACCGATGACAAGGGCTGGCTTTTACGTGACCCTCTTAAGCCAATGGCTGCCGAGTATTTGCAACTCGGAAGACCTGCAAACCCGCGGCAAGGCACTGAATCAAACAGGCAAGTTACATATCCACCTCGGTAATTACGAGACGGCGCTGGCGTATCTCAAACAATCGCTGACCATCTGTCAGCAAATTGGCGACAAAGCGGGCGAAGGCACCACGCTAAACAATATTTCGCAAATTTATTCTGCCCAGGGCGATTACGAGACGGCGCTGGCTTACCTCAAACAATCGCTTGCTATTCAACAGCAGATCGGCGACATTCGAGGTGAAAGCGTCACGCTCAACAATATAGCAAATATTTATCATGCTCAAGGCGATTACGAAACTGCGCTTGAGTATGGCACGAAAGATTTAGCCATCTGTCAGCAGATCGGCGACAAAGCGGGCGAAGG
>CAMCQT010000141.1 GCA_945877125.1 Candidatus Brevifilum fermentans
TCCGCGCTTTCTTGACCTCGGCAGCGTAGGCGGTTCATCCCCACGTGTGTGGGGAATACGCCAGTTACCTCAAACGACACTTTTACGCCCTTCGGTTCATCCCCACGTGTGTGGGGAATACGCATCCAGAAATTTTCCGTTGTCCGTCCATACCGGTTCATCCCCACGTGTGTGGGGAATACGCCCTCTCTGCTAAGAAGGCGGCAATGAAGGCGGCGGTTCATCCCCACGTGTGTGGGGAATACTCTTGCCGCTTCCCAACCTCATAGTCTTGGCAACCGGTTCATCCCCACGTGTGTGGGGAATACGTTTCGCCCGCCGCCGTTGCGCTCCCGCCGAATTCGGTTCATCCCCACGTGTGTGGGGAATACTGTCAGATCGTCCATCAACTTCATGGCAGCGGCGGTTCATCCCCACGTGTGTGGGGAATACCCTTATTTTAGCGTAAAAAAAGAGGGTTTTAAGGCGCTTTTGCTGGCTCAGCCTCAGGATTGGCTTCCGTTTTGGTAATCGGAATGGTGTTATTAGGGATGTAGACCAGTTGCAAGCCTTCCATATCTACTACTGAGCGTTTTGTGTTGCCATCCATTCGCATGGTGAAGTGTTGTTCGTTGTTTGTATTCCACGCTTGCACGACGCCACCATTACTACACTCTGCTTTGCATTTTTCCCAGAGGAAGTCGCGCACGCGAGCAGAGACATGACCGATGAAAACACCAGGGGATGGCTCCAGCAGCCAGCGGGCAAGTTCTCCGCGCAACTTTTTTGGAACATTTTGCAGTGTAATCATCATCATAGTGGATAATCTCCCTCTTGAGCAAGATCAGGCCAGAGGTCGGTTGGAAGCGCAGGGTCTGCATCTATATCAAGTAGTTCATTGATCGGTTCATCTTTGATTTCAAGAATGTCATCAATGTCAGGCAAAATCCTGTCGAGCAATTTCATCTCGCGGAATTTTTCGCGGCAGGCCATGCGGGTGCGTTTTTCTATATTCTCATTGCTTTCTGCCACAATTGAAAATGCAATTGGGATGGTGATATCGGCTTTGTAAAGATCGGCAACATCGTAAACGAAAGAGAGTTGTTTGCCCGTATGCACGAAGCCGATTGCAGTGGAATAACCGCCAGAGACAATCGCTGCATGACAAACAGAATTAAGCGTTGCATTTGCGGCGGAGAGGGCTCGATTGATCGGGTCACCGCCGCCCCAGTCAGTACGGTCGTAGCTACGCCCGTGCCATTGCACGCCATATTTTTCACTTGCCACTTTATATGCGCGTCGCACACGCACACCCTCGAAACCGCGAATTTGTGGAAGGGTTAGCGAAGGGTCAAGCATTTCGTCAAACCGTTTTTGATACATGCGAATACAGACTCGGGTATGCTTGACGGGGTTGCAGGCGGTTTCAGCTTGATGCAAGAGATGATATGCCTTACGCGTTTCGCCCATGCCCTGCGCGTAAAATTTTGTCATCTCTGCGCCTGTCCACAACATACTGCAACCGTTCTCTGCCAATACTTTTACGGCGGCATGCGTTATCTTTGTGCCGGGTCCCATCATCAATACACACAGTGACGCAGCGGGGACAAGTGTGCGCCCTTCTTTTTGCCATAGTTCGATTGCATGGTCAGCCTGTTCGATCACTGCGTGTTCGACGTAGAGATACGAAAGGCTGTCACGCAATTTGGGTAATCCATGTAAATCTTGCATGAAAGCCTCCTTGTTATATAAATAAGAAAGAATAACTATTCAGTTGTTAAAGTGCGAGTCCTGCTTAGAAATCCGGAGTCTGTAAGACTTCGGATTTCTCCTATCTAGGCGCGTGCTAAAGAAAGTAGACCGAAGCCAAGTCCTTTTGCGCTTCCGAAGCCTGTGAAGATCCTACTGGCAAGTTCGTCTGGTTTCTTTACTTGTAAAACGCCTTCGAATTGAACAGAGAGAAAATTCATTCTCTTTTCTTTTTCTTTCTCGATGAAAAGTTTTCCGCGTGTAAATTGTTCATTGACGATATTGACCGAGACCAGCTCTGCGCCAGCGGATTCGAGTTTACGCTCCAGCCATTTCTGCTGATCTTCTTCGCGGATCAAGCCAACGCGCCGTCCCTGTTTTTTACCTTCTCGGTCTTTCTTAACCGTTGGGTTGGCACGCAGACGAAAGGCAAGCGTTTGCCCTTCATGCAGTTGCAAATTCATTTCCTTGACGGCTGGATTCTCCACATCGAGAGGAAGATCATTTTCTCCGAGCAGATATTCTTTTTTCTCGATTGAGAGAAAATCCCAACTGGGATGTTGGCGTGATTGCACAAGTAAAGTTGGAATGCGTGTGCGCGGGTGCAAATCCACACGAAAAAGAATGTTGGTGGCATTATCTTCCGTGCGTTCTGCATTAAACACGCCATCAGGAAAAGCTCGCGAAATAGTACGGTGTAGTTCGTACGGGTCAGCCAGTTCATGCTGTACCTGGCGTGATCGCGGGTTGAGGATGAGTCGGGAGAGATACATCATTAGGCAGTCTCCTTAATGGGTTCGGGTACATCGTAAAATGTGACTGAAACGCGGCGTGGAGCAAATTTGCGTCCAACGCGAGAAAAGGAAAGTGGCTGGTCGGTGCGGACAATGGAGCCGCTGTTATCTTCCAACACGACACGCAGTTTTTTCTTTTCAGGCTTGCACAAGGATGGATAGGATTTCAAAACCTGTTCGAGTGTTTCATCTTTTAGCAAACCGTCTTCCAGCGGAATTGATTCGCTCGGCACAAAGGATTTGCGCCCCAAGAACAAAGCCCAAACAGGTTTATGCAGTGCGGCTTGCACGCGTTCAAGCAGGGCGAGGTCTTCGCTTTCCAGTCCAATAAGAAAAACGGCATTGGAAAGATAGTAGCGATTGGATAATTCCGTATCTTTTGTTTTGCCGTTTGCCATGCGGACATCTTTTGCGGTGTGGTAATCCACTTGCAGCAAACCCTCCCTGTCCACGCGGACTCCCACACGAAGGGAAGTGAGCGGTTGCAAGCCGTCGTCATCTTCACGGTCAATGCCCAGCGCGGCACAGAGCAAACCAAGCACACCGCTCTTGGATGGCTCCAAGCCCGTATCGCGCATAGTGAATCGGCTTTGCGTCCCCCATGATTGCATGGGAGCGCTTAAGCGTATGAGGAGTGTGTTCATAATCTACTCCAATGAGCCGAGCAGTTTACCCAACCAGCCTTCCATATTGTCATCGCCATCAAGCGAAAGCGTAGCGGAGGTAATTCCATCCCCTCCATAAACCTTGCTCAACTTTGCCCAATATTCGTTCAATTTCTTGATCGAGGCAGACATCAAACCGCCTTCACTGGTGGGCTTGATAGGCGTTTCAAAGGCATTCGCCAGCGACCAGGATTGTCCATCCTTGCGGACAACGCCGAGCATGAAGTCAGGCGGGTTCTGCGCGGCAAAACTGTTCTGTTTGCCAGATGGGATTGCCAGTGCGGCGGCACGCAAGAAGCCTTCGACAGTTTTACGGGCAAGTACTTTGTCTCCGCCGAGGTTATTTACCAGCAAGTCAAGGTCGATACGGGCATAGCGGTAGAAACATGCACTGTTGAAAGCGGTCACTCCAATCATGCCTGCGCCTGTTTGGTCATCAGTTTGCAAATCATCAACGGCGGTGTAATAATCCAACTCCATGTTGACGCGATGAGTGGAAATTGCATGAGCGACCTGACAAGCGGCGTCAATATTCAAGTCGGGCTTTTCCGCCAGCATACGACCAAACAAAGCAATATCTGGAGCACTGGTGCGTTTTTTCAGATTCTTAACCCATTCGGCAACGGGTGTTTTCAATTCGGGCGATTTCCCATCTTTAAGTGTGGAGAGAATCTTGTCCCAATTTTCAAGAAGCCTCTTTGTAATATCGGTTATCTCGCTCTTGCTCAAATAAAGAAGGACTTTGGTCTTGGATTGTTCGGTCTTCTTGTCTTTCTCTATTCCAACGCCCAATTCAGCCGCAAACGCTTCTGCAACTTGCCACGCTTTTTCTTCGTCTTTTCCAGCATCCACCAACGGCTTTACTAAAAGGCGGGTAATCCACTTTGTGCGGTCAGCCACTTCCACGCCTGTTTTTTTAGCAAAACTATTTTCTTGGCGAATCGCGCGTTTAATCGCCTGAGACGAAATACGCGCACGGCGTACACCGCCAAATTCGGTATCCTTGGGGTTGCCCGTGTCGTCGCGGTTGAGGTTTGAAGGGGCAAAGTTTTGCAAGATATGAAGTTCGATAAACATGGTTTATTCTCCTTTTTCGTTTGAATTGTTGTTTGATTCGGCTGATTGGCGTCCACCCCAGAAGGAGCGTGCCCATTTTTTCTGTACAGAGTATTTGGGATCGTCACGTTTATCCCAATTTTCCAAATCCCAAAGTAACTGATTCCAATTGACTGGAACATCTTTCGATTTCAAGAAACTGATGGATTGCCGCAGATATTCGGGCAGGTCATCGGGGTGCGCTGCGAGCAAGGCGGTGAAGCGGCGTTCCAATGCGTCTGCTCCGCTATCGGTGCGAGTCTTTGCCATGTGAGCCCCCATATTGCCTTCATCCGTAGATTTGGGGTGCAGGGCAAACAACGCCGCCACCAAATAAAATGCGGATTCTTTGAACCGTGCGCCGCTGCCTTGTTCACCGAGAAACGGTTCGACGTAGCGGTACATATCTGCCACTGTGCCAGGCGGTTGACCGAGTCCGCGCCGCAGGGAAGCCAGCGCGCCGCGCTCATGTCCCTCCGCCAGTTTCTGCAAGCGGTCAATAAAACGTTCTTCCAAACTACTCATGCTGTTACCTCCTGTTGTGGTTGAAGTTCTTCAAATAGTTTTTTGAGTTCGTAAGCCAATACGCCGCGCGCCTTTACAGTGGCTTTCAGCGCCTTTGTATTTTCGCCCGCCATTCTTTCTGCGCTTGCCAACGCATCCCAAGCAGTTTGCTTGAGGGTTTCGTTCCAATGGGTGAGAGCAGATTCATCTTCTGGCATAGTTTGGAGAAATTCGTAAAAAGGAACTTCTAACTTACTCCAGAAGAAACGCTCTGTTCCCCAATGACGATATAACTTCTTAGCATCTTCTTTAGTCAATTTGTTGATGTCTTTCCAAGATTTTCCATCTGAATTTGACGAGACAACTAAGATCGCTAATTGATTTCCTGCACTCCAAAGGGCGCGACTGACATTCTCTGCCATTGCCAGAGCCTGCGTAAGTTTTTCAATCAGAAAATCATGCTGCAGGTAGTTCAATGGGAGTGGAAAAGTTTCGTGACGATAGAAATCAATCTTTGCTTGATCGTTGGACATCCCTAACGCCATAAACCTATAGGTTTGATGTTTCTCAATAGCGTTTTCATCCGCGAGATATGCCAGCCAGTAAAAAGCCTGAGGCGGGCGGGTCGTTTGCGGATTATGCACTTTGAACAAAGCTGCGCTGTCGCGCCAAAGAGAACGTTCTTCGGAAAATCTATGAAAGAGATAGCCCTTCTTTTCATCAATACGATAATGTTTCATCGGGTCTAATGTCGCCGCTTCCAACTTTAATCCTTGTGAAATAGTCATCTGCTTGACAATCGGACTTGCGGCATCGCCTTCGGGAATCAGTGCAACTTGCCGATTCTGCCATGTTAGAAAATCCAAATAACCAAGCGGTTGTTCACGTTTTGGTTTGAAGGGATTTTCAACTTCCCAAGCAGGCATATCTTCTTTTGTAGTTGGCATCACTTGATTGTCAGGATATTTGAACAAGTTTAGTAACAGAGAGTTGAAAAGAGTATCATCTTCCGTGAGGAAGATGACGCCTCGTCCCCAGGGCGCATCGCTAGACTCTTTTGGTGCCATGCCCCAACCGCCTGCAACGCTCATGGTTTGCATAACTAGCAAGGTTCGAGCCGCCTTGGAAGGAGTTAACGCAATGTTATTTTCATCGTCTGCATGGCTAAACAAGGTGGCATTCGTTCCAGAAGCGACATCGGGCATGACATCGTTTGAGGTTTTCTCTCTGCCGTCTTTATTACTTTTCACTTGATAGAACGGGCGATCTTTATCGAACAAGTCAAAGCGCGTATGCCATTTTTTGAAATACGAATCGAACTTGCTCATTTCGAACTGTTTTGTATTCCACAGTTCTGCCCATGCGCCTTTGGTTTTGGGTCCGCGTAAAACGCTGTGAATCACTGCCAGCAAAAGGCGGTAAAGCGAGGCGGTTTCGAGTGGAGAGTCGCCTTGTATGCCGCGCAAATCATGTGCCCGCGCCAGAGTTTCCCGTAGGCTGAGTTCCTCCATACGCCCGTCGGGGCGCGCGCATGGAATCCAAGGTTGGTCAATCAAATTGAACGAATAGGTCATTGCTCCTCCTTTAGAATGGTGAGACCTGTTTGGCGGTCCAAGATCAAGGCATATTTTTTGCCTTCCAATTTATATCTTCCATTTTCAAAAATAACGGGCATTGTATACTTCAAAGTGGCAACCTCCTTCCAGTGTTTCCATGTAAGTTCGGGGTCTTTGTTGGCAAAAGCATACAGCACCGTTTGGTTTTGTACATTGATATTTTGCCTGAGCAGTTGTTTTACCAAATCCTTATCTGGCTTGGTGGATATATTTAATGGGTTCGTATTGCCTTCTGTATCGAGATATAAATTTTCATTGACACGGTGCAGGCAAATCAGCGAAATGCTGGGGTCAGCGTCGCGTGTCATAGCGCGGAATGCTTGATGAATAGTTGGGTCATCCTCGTCGAGATTGCCGTTTCTTTGGGAAAGCAAATCTTCATTATTGGGCTTGTCAATTAATTGATTTTCGGCATTAAATCTAGCCTTGCTCTCTTTCTGTTTTGCCTTCTCGATGGCTTCTTCCATTTCCTTTTGCAAGGCTTTATCATTGATTTCGATTTTGTCACTATACACCGCCTCGATGAGCGCGGTGGTTTCGCTGGGCAGGGTCATTTCTGTTTTTCCTTTCAGCGCCAGCCAGGTTTTCAACATCACCGAACGGTCATAAACATATTCATCATGCCCAAATTCGGGGATGTCGTCGGTTTGTGGAAAGGAAATCAGTAAAGTGGGCGCTTTCAAATTCATTGGGCGGTTTGAATCATTTTGACTGTGGCGGTGTAAGCGTCCCGCGCGTTGGATGAGCAGGTCAATCGGCGCAAGGTCAGAGACCATATAGTCAAAGTCCAGGTCAAGGCTTTGCTCAATAACCTGTGTAGCAACGACAATGGATTTTTGCGGACGGTTGGGATTCGGCTCGCCGTTCTCACCCTTCCCAAATTTTCCAAGCACTGACTTTTCGATTTCTTCGCGCCATGCAAACGGGAAGCGGGCGTGAAATAAAATCAAATCTTCCTCTGACACAAGTCCCGCCGCTTTGATTTCCCTGTATAACTCCTGCGCCCGCGCCACACGGTTACAAATCACCGCCGCACAGCCTCCATTTTGCAGAGCGGTTCGCAAATGCTCGATGATGGTCTGTGGTTGTGTATCGCATGGTTTTAACTGAACGGTGCGTGAAGAGGGGCTTTCCAGTGAAATGCTTTGAATGCCTGCACTGCTGGCAAGCGTCAGTCGCGGATATTCAGCGGCAGGTAAATCCACTTCTTCCGCGCCGAGATAGGCGGCGGTCAAGTCGCGGCGTGTTTTCTCTGGCAGGGTTGCCGAAAGCAAAATGACCGAAACACCAATTTGTCTGAGCCAGGTCAGTAGGCGTTTGAACAACTCCGACATATAGGTGTCGTAGGCGTGAACTTCATCAAAGACTACGACCTTGTTTTGCAAGCCAAACATCCGCACAAAGAAATGACGGGTTTGCAAAACGCTCATTAAAGCCTGATCCACTGTCCCTACACCGAAAGGCGCGAGCAAAGTCCGCTTGCGAGGGAGGAACCAAGCCTCGGCGCGAATTCCGCCATCTGTATTGGTTTGGTCGTCATCGTCAGAAATTCCCTGCGCTTCGACTTGCTTTTTATCTTCCAGCAATGCGCCGCCATGAACAAGATGAAAGTTCAATGTTTCATCAGGGTATCTTTGACGAAGGAATTTTGTCACCCGCTCGTACATTTGATTGCTGGTTGCCTGAGTGGGCATGGCAATATACATGCCGCTTCCACGCTGGGATTGAAGCCAGGTGTCAGCGGCATACAGCGCCGCTTCGGTCTTGCCTGAACCTGTGGGCGATTCGAGAATCAACAAGGCTGGTAATTGAGTTTTTGATACCTCATCCATAATTGTTTGTTGAACGGAATTGGGAACAGCAATAAATGGGAACAATTCCTTGAATGTCAAAGTCTTTCCATCCGCCTGCCAGTTGAACCACCCCAAGTCAGCAAGGGCTTTTTCAGCGTTCGCCGCAGCGCGGGAAGCATATTCTTCCAGTGGGATATTGATGCTTTTCTCGTACGGGAAGAACTCGGTCATTGAGCCAATCCAGTCCGCAACGCTGGTGAAGCCAGAGAGCAAAGTCAGGAAGATGTTAAGTTCCTGTGGGTCTTTTGGAAGGGTGAAGCCAGAAGCAGGGGTGAAAATGGTCAGCATGTCTTCCACAAGTTCCTTGCGTGCTGTATCCCAAATCGCCTCGTTATTTCCCTTATCAGTAAGCGTCAGAGAATTTGACTGTAATTGAGCAGGGATAATCCACGTTCCATGATGACCGCCAACTGCTCTTGAGATTTTCTTCGCATCTTGTTCGGAAATTTTTAGAGTTTCAGGCAGCAACATACTTAATGCCCATGCGGAGACAACTCCATGTGGCGATGTCTGCGAAGGTTTGATGGTTGGCAACCAAAATCCCGCTTTTCTAACTTCATCCTGCATAGACTTGACTTTGATTTGGAAAGAAGGCGAAGCCTTGCCTAGATCATGCAGGCTGATGAGAAAAGCCAGTGTTTGTCCTGCTGTATCTTCATCACAGCCAAGCCATTGACAAAACTGGCGTTTAGATTCAATGTCAATTGCTTTCTTCCACATTGCCAGTGCTACCTGTCCAACATCAATCAAATGATAAACAAGGCGGTGAACTTTTCTTTCATCTTTTCTGTCCGCCTTTGCCCATAATACCGAATATGTTTTTATCTCTGAAGCCATAACTTTATATTGAAGGGCTAAATCGCGCACATGTTGAATTACTTCGTTGCGTAATTTATCAGGTTCGATGACCTCCACGTCTGCTCCCCAGCCGCGCACCCAGGGGAGCATCTCGCGAGGCTCTGCAACTTCTACGCTCCAGATACATCCGCCGTCTTCGGTATCATCCCTTTTTTCAAGCGGATGCCAGATGCTTTCTTTCACACGGCGAGTTGCCTCTTCGTTAAAGCGCAGTTTCACTGTGACAGGTTTTTTATCGCCAACCCAAATACCCCAGGCATGTTTGAGCAATACTTGTTCATCAAAGTCCGCAGGGATTTCAAATTCTTCACCTGAAAGAACAGCGGTCTTAATTCGCTCGATCTTGAAAGGCACGATCCTGTCGTTGAAATCACTCAACGCAATGGCGTAAACGCTATCGCTCCAATTGGATGGCTCGATTAGATACACGCTAACTGTGTGCCGTGTTAATCCATCCATGCCCAATGGCTGATATTCGATTCTGACTTTCTTCTGTTCCACCCAAGCCTGCGCGAGAGTTTCAAGAATCTTAATCCGCTCGGGGTCTTTTTCCTGCTTCAATACTTTATCCGCCGCTTTGAGCAGCTTCTCGGTCATTGGTTGGCGTAAAGTGGTAGCAAGTTTTTCCAGTGCGTTTGCGGCATGCGGTTGATGGAAACGGGTCTGGCGGGAAGTTTTGCGCGCTGCGAGATAAAGGGTCAACGCCTCGTGCAAATTGACTTTAATCTCTGAAATAAGTTTTGTGCGTGGAATACGATAGCGCCCAGCATTGTCTTTTTCAATTGGGTATTGGGCTGTCAACTCAATGCGGTCACGATATATTAGCGTGCGATCCACGCCCAACCGTTCCGCCAACTCAATATCCGAAAAGGCGCGCTGGATATACAGCCGCTTCATTTCTTCCAGTCGTTCTGCTTTGTTCATTCCGCTCATGTTTGCTCCCTGTAATATGTTTCGGCTTATTTATCATTTTATAAAAAATGTCCCGCAGGTTCCCCTAATTCAAACCTGCTTGAAATTCACTGCGGGACGATGCGCAATGGCAAGTTAATTACATTAACTTGTAACAGCGTAGCACACCGTCTCACCGAATTCTGCAACATTTTTCATTTTTCGTCGCGAATATTTTTCATTCTTCTTTTTTGGGTTTCATAAACGGCCACAGTCCGCCCTGCTCGTCTTCGCTCACCAACAATCCCTTTT
>CAMCQT010000142.1 GCA_945877125.1 Candidatus Brevifilum fermentans
GCGGGACAGTTCTTGGACACGCATGGGTGGTATCTTAGGCGCAGATTAATATTGCCTTATCCACCTGATATTAATTCAACATTTCACAAGGAGAATGTAGTATGAATAAACGTGTTTTCTCTCTTTTCTTTATCGTCCTGGGTCTCATGCTGGTGGTTGCAGCCTGTGGCGGACAGGCTACCAAAGCGCCTGCTGCGGCAGAAGCCCCCGCAGCAACCGAAGCCCCAGTTGCTGCAACTGAAGCCCCTGTTGCTTTGAGTGGCGACCCGATCCGCGGTGGTTTGCTTTATGACGATTGGGTTAAAGTCCTCGGCGTCGAAACCCCCGCTGAGAATCAGGTTTTGTGGGCAACCCAAACAACAAACACCCGCAGCGGCAAAGATACCTGGCGCTGTAAGGAATGTCACGGCTGGGATTACAAAGGTGTGGAAGGCGCTTATGGCGGCGGCTCACATCAGACTGGCTTTGTCGGCGTTCTGCAAGTGGCTGGAACCGACGCCAACGAAATTCTGGCCGCCCTCAAGACGGGTGACCACGATTTCTCTGCTCAAATGGACGATCAGGCTTTGACCGATATTGCCCTCTTCTTGAGCGATAACATGCTTGACTCTGCCGCATTCATTGCAGAGAAGAAAGCTGTCGGTGGCGATGCAGCAAATGGCGAAACGATCTACACCGAAAACTGTGTGGATTGCCACGGTCCCGAAGGTCTGGTACTCAACTTTGCAGATGAAACTGGTCCCGAATATTTCGGTACCATCGCCATCGACAACCCATGGGAATTTGTCCACAAGGCGCGCTTTGGTCAACCTCAGGTTGCCGATATGCCCGCGCTTGTTGACCTCGGCTTGACCGATCAGGAATATATTGACCTGCTGGCTTATGCCCAGACCCTGCCGACCTCCAGCCCTGTCGCAGAAGGCGGACGCCTTTATGACAACTGGATCGCCGCTACTGGCGCAGCAGACATGACCGAGAATCAGCCATTGTGGGCAACTCAGACCACCAACACCCGCACCGGCAACGACACCTGGCGCTGTAAGGAATGTCACGGTTGGGATTTCAAGGGTGTGGACGGACGCTATGCCGAAGGCTCACATGCAACTGGCTTCGTCGGTGTTCTGGCTTCCAAAGACAAGCCTGCTGAAGAACTGCTGGCTTCAATGAAGACTGGCGACCATGACTTCTCTGCTTACTTGAGTGATGACCAGTTGAACTCTATTGTTGCTTTCGTACAACAGGTTGAAGATATTGCCCCCTACATCAACGATGACAAGACTGTCAACGGCGATGCAGTCAATGGCAAAGTTCTTTATGAAAGCAATTGTCAGGCTTGCCATGCAGAAGACGGCAAGGCAGTTGATTTTGATGACGGCGAAGGCGTTGAATTCGTTGGCACCGTCGCTGCAGACAACCCATGGGAAGTTTTGAGTAAACTCCAAAACGGACAGCCTGGCGCAATAATGACCGCTGGACGCAACATGGACTGGACCACTCAGGACTTGCTGGACATTCTCACCTACATTCAAACTTTACCCATCGAGTAATTTAGACAGATTTACAAACTTCCAGAGGGCGAAAGTCCTCTGGAAGTTCTTATTTAGGAGCGCGCCGATGAAACAGAAACCATGGCTCATTCATTATTTGCAATTATTAGCAATCGCTGGCATTGCTATTTTTATTTTGCTGGCAATTTCATCTTCTTCAAATTCGGTTCAGGCGTTACCTGAATACTCACACCGCACAGGCGAAGCGTGCGCGGTGTGTCATGTCAACCCGGGCGGCGGCGGACCGCGCACCCTGCGCGGCTCCTTGTGGGCGGCGCGTGGTCGTGCGGATGAAATCCCGTCATTGCCAGGTGTTTTACTGGCGCCCGGAGTAACTGACGGCGCAGAACTTTACGAGATCGCCTGCTCAACCTGTCATGGAATGTACGGCGAAGGTTTGTTTGGTCGGGTGATTAAGAACACTGGCGTGAAAGAGAGCAAAATCCGCACCAACATTTTACGTGGACGATTGAACAGCGGTATGCCATCCTTCGAAGGCATGTTCACTGATGCGCAATTGCAGGCACTCATTGATTACACCGTTGCACTTGCAACGGGCAAGGCTGAAATTCCTCCGTCGAGTTATCCACTTGAATCGCCTGCGTTCAAATGCACAGCGCAATCAACCTCTGTGCTCTGCGGAGGCAACTAATGACAAAACCACTTTCACGACGTGATTTTCTGAAAGTAGGCGGCGTGGCGGCTGGCTCAGCGGCGGCGCTGGGCGCGTTGAAAAACGTGATGTCTGCCAAGGCAGACTCTGTAATCAAAACGGCTTCTGAAGAAAAATTTGTCGCTTCCACCTGTCACCTGTGTTCAGCGGGATGCGGAATTATTGTCCGCGTGGCGGATGGCAAAGCGGTCAAACTCGAAGGCAATCCCATGCACCCTGTCAATCAGGGCGCGCTTTGCCCAAAGGGACAAGCCGCTCCTGAATTGCTTTACAACCCCGATCGATTAACTTCCCCACTCAAACGTGACCGCGTCACTGGCGCGACAACTCCCATCACGTGGGATGAAGCGATTCAAACTGTCTCTCAAAAATTAAACGGCTTGCGCGAAGCGGGTCACCCCGAACAGGCTGTGCTGATGCACGGCGATACACGCGGACAAATGCGCTCCTTCCTGACTCGTTTCATGGAAGCAGTCGGTTCGCCCAATACTATCTCACACGAAAGTTTGAATGTCGCCGCCGCGAAATTGGGCATGTATCTCACGCAAGGCATTTACGGCTTGCCCGCGTATGATCTTGAGAATGCAAACTATGTGATTTCATTTGGCGCAAATCTTTTAGAAGCCGGAAGCAATCCACAGCGCACAATTTCGGGTTACACCTTCCTGCGCCGCGGACGTGCGACTCGCGGCAAGGTGGTGGTGATCGATCCGCGCCAAAGCATTACCGCTTCGAAAGCCGATGAGTGGATTCCGATCAAACCTGGCACCGATGCGGCGCTGGCGTTGGGCATGGCGAATGTCATCATCAAATCTGGTTTGGTGGATGCGGACTTCGTCAAGAATTATTGTTTCGGCTTCGATAACTTTGCTTCGGGCGGGGAACGCAAAGGCTTCCGTGATTTTGTTCTGGAAAATTATGACCCAATCCGCGTTGAGCAGATGACGGGCATTCCGTCTACAACGATTGCGCGGCTGGCGGGTGAATTCGCGGGCAATGGTCCTGCGGTTGCGATCATGCCTGGCAAGGGCGGTTTGCTCAACGGCGGATTCAGCGGCGTGTATACGGCAATGGCTGTTCACATGTTGAATGCGTTGGTGGGCAGTATCGAGTCCAAAGGCGGCGTGATGACTCAGCGTTACATGCCGTGTGTGGATTATCCAAAACTTCCTTCTGATGCAGTTGCGAAAAAAGGTTTGGCTACCGCCCGCATAGATGGCGCGGGAAGCAAATTTCCGCTTGGACGAAATTCTTATCAATCAGTTGCCGATCAAATTTTGGAAGGCGCGCCTGTTGAGGCATTGTTCCTGTATGACGCAAATCCTGCTTTTGAAACACCTGGCGGCAAGCGCTTTGCAGACGCCTTTGCAAAAGTTCCCTTTGTGGTTTCGTTCTCTTCATTTATGGATGAGAGCGCAGAACTTGCTGATCTAATTCTGCCCGAACCGACCTTCCTTGAACGCTGGGGCGATGACCATATCGAAGGACTTGGTTATCCTGGTATTTCACTTTATCAGCCTGTGATCGAACCGTTGTACGACACGATGAACACGGGCGACTTTTTCTTGAAAGTAGCCGAGTCGATGGGCGGGACAGTTGCGAAAGCCTTCGCGTGGAAATCCTACGAAGAAGTTTTGCAATTCCGTTTGAAAGACATCGGTGCGGATTGGGAACTGCTCAAGGAATTGGGCGTGTGGTTCAACCCTGGTTATCGCTTTGCCAAACGCGGCAGTCAGCATTGGATCGAGAACGTGGTCGGTTCAGAGCGTTTGAATGCGCCGCGTGATGGTTACTTTGATCTATACAGCCGTGAACTAAATTGCTTCCTCGGCGAGATGAAGAAAGATGAACTTGCCAAACTTGGCATTTCACAATCTGGTGACGGTGCAATACTGCCGCATTATGAAGCAACAGTATTTCAAGGTGATGAAGCGCAATATCCGTTCATGCTGAATATTGTGACGCTGATGAGTCTGGGACCACGCAGTGACGCGGCGAACATGCCGTCTATGCAAGAGATCAGCGGCATGACCGTGCGCGAGACGTGGGACTCGTGGCTGGAGATGAATCCAGAATCCGCGCATAAGTTGGGGCTGGTGGAAAATGATCGGGTGAAAATTGAAAGCCCGTTTGGCGCAATCAGCACCAAGGTTAAGTTGGTTGCGGGTCTTCATCCAGATGTGGTGAATATGCCGTTCAATCAAGGTCATACTGCGGTGGGACGTTTCGCGAAGGGGCGCGGAGTCAACGGGCTTGAGATATTAAATCCTGCTTCTGAGCCTTTGACGGGATTGGCTTCTTTTACAAATACGCGCGTGAAGGTTACCAAATAGGAGAACAACATGACTGATTGGTGTATGGTAATTGATCTCGAAAAATGTGTGGCGTGCCAGGGTTGCAGTATTGCCTGCCGCATGGAAAATAACACGCCTGTTGTCAGCCCTGAAGAAGCGAAGAATGGACGCGAAATGCGCTGGAACGATGTGTTCCCTTTGCCCGTACATCTCGGACCTGACCAGGGCGAGTACCCGAATGTAAAAATGCATTATTCCACGCGCCCATGTATGCATTGCAAAAATGCGCCGTGTGTAAAGGTCTGCCCTGTGCAGGCGACGTTCACCGATGAAGAAGGGATTGTGCGCCAGAATTACAACCGCTGTATCGGCTGTCGTTTTTGCACGGTGGCTTGCCCGTATGGTGTGCGTTACTTTAATTGGTTCGAGCCGCAATGGGAAGAGACACTGGCTGAATATCGCAACCCCGATCAGTTGGTTGTGAAAGGTTCGCTCGAAGGTCCCGCGGTGCGTCCTGTGGGCGTGGTTGAAAAATGCACGTACTGTGTTCATCGTCTGGTGAAGGCGCGTGAACAAGCCAAAGTTGAAGGACGCGATTTCCGTCCCGATGAATATGTGCCCGCCTGCGTGCAGACTTGCACTGGCAAGGCGCGTTTCTTCGGTGACCTCGATGACCCCGATAGCACAGTTTCACAATTATCAAAGAGTTTACGCGCTACGCATTTGCTTGAAGATTCTGGCGCACATCCCAAGACTCTTTATTTGGCGGAGGGATAAGCATGCAACAGAATCTCATCTTACATGACCGCGACGAATTGATCGCGCCGCTCTATCAATTTGACCGTAAGTTTTGGACGACACTGGCGACATTGATCATTATCATTGCGCCTGGTATGTTGCTCTATGTGCGTCAGTTGGTGTTGGGACTTGGCGTGACCGATCTCAACCGTCCTGTTTTTTGGGGCGCGTATCTGGTCAACTTTATTTTTCTGATTGGAATCAGCATGGCGGGCACGGTCATCTCGGCGGTCTTGCAATTGCTCAAAGTGAATTGGCGCCGCCCAATCACACGCATTGCCGAGTCATTGACCGTCTTTGGTTTGATGACCGCTGGCTTGCAGATCATCATGGACATGGGACGTCCCGACCGTTTGGCGTACACGCTCATTTATGGTCGCCTGCAAGCGCCATTACTTTGGGATATCGCTTCACTCACACTCTATCTGCTGACCGCCATCTTCGCGCTCTATTTACAACTCATCCCCGATATTGCACTTCTGCGCGATACCATCCCCGCCACTGCTCCTCTGTGGCGCAAAAAACTTTATGAAATTCTCGCGCTCGGTTGGACGGGCGCAAAGGAACAATGGCGTCGGCTTGAAAAAGCCATCACCGTAGTTTCAGTTTTTATCATCCCAATTGGTATTTCACTGCACACCGTTACCTCGTGGTTATTTTCCACCACGGTACAACCTGGTTGGAAATCCACCATCCTCGGACCGTACTTTGTAGTCGGCGCAATTTTCTCTGGCATCGGTTTGCTTTTCATCGCCACCACTTTTGCGCGCGAATATAACAAACATCTCAAAGCATATATTACCGAAACTTTCTATACTAATTTAGGCTGGATCTTCATTGTAATGAGCGCGGTCTGGTTTTACTTCACGCTTAATGAAACGCTGGTCGTCGTCACCGAACAGGAAACGCTTGAGTTCCCCGTTATGGCTTCCAAATTATTTGGTCAGTTCGCGCCCGCCTTCTGGGGCATGAACATCCTGATGATCGCCGCCACGTGGATCTTGGTCGCGCCGAAATTTATTTCAGATAAGCCCTCACGCAATCCGCTTTTTCAAACGGTCACAGGGCTGGGCGCAACAGCAATCGCCGTCATTATTTTCTTCCTCTTATGGCTGAGATTGCCCGCGCTTGCCGCCCCCGCTATTCAAACCGCATTGATCCTCGCCTTCGTTCTATTTTTCATCTTCGCCCTGCTCGGCGTCACCCAATGGATGAAGACGCGCCTCATCACGTCCACGGTGATCGCGAGCGGCTTCGTGCTCTTCGGCATGTGGCTCGAACGCTGGAACATTCTGCTCCCCACACTGACCCACGCGCGCCTCATGCCCTACACCACCTATAACCCCAACGTCACCGAGATCGCCGTCACCATTTCTACTTTCGGTATTCTCACCTTGATGTTCGTGGTCTTCTATAAATTTTTCCCATCCATTTCCATTTGGGAAGTGGAAGAGGGACGCGCCCTCGAAGCGGATTCGGCGCACCAATAGACTCATGTCCCGATCTTTGATCTACCGCGCTCTTTCTGAACTGTTGGCTGGTTCACCACCCTGGGCAGTTGACTCCGCCCGGGCATGGTCACTCTACGCCGACGCTTCACGCGTGGCACACGAGTCACCTGCCGCGCGGCGTGCAATTCTCGCGTTGAGTGAAATTCCTGCCGAAAGTATTGAGCAACGTCAGGCGCGGTATGAATCGATTTTCAACAATCGCACATTAAATTATTGGCTGTATGAATCCGCCGCCAAAACAGGTCGCATTCTCGGACCCGATACTTTCGCAGTTGCCAAACTCTATCACGCCGCAGGATTGATTTCTTCATTCGGCGCTGAACCACCAGACCACGCCAGCCTCGAACTTGCTTTCCTCGCTCATCTCTCCGAACAGGCGGAATCAAATCCTGAGCAAGCCGCAGAATGGCACGCGCTAGAAATTCAATTCATCAAAGAACACGGTGACTGGCTGATTCAACTGGGACGCAATCTCTCCAAAAGCGGTGACATGCTGTATGCGCCCATCGGTCAATTGCTCGCAGATTGGCTGAGCGAATCGCATACCAAGCAAGCGGTCATTGCTGAAATAGCGGCGAGCAACACATCAATCCCCAGCATCCCGCGCGCCGAAGACTGCACCCTCTGCGGATTTTGTGTGCAAGTTTGTCCCGTCCACGCGCTGGCGATCCGCGAGAACGAAACAGACACCCTGCTCATGCTCAACGTGCAAACTTGCATTGGCTGTGCTAAATGTGAAAAAATTTGCGATACCAAAGCCATTACCCTGATCCCAATTACGAATTACGAATTACAAATTACCCCTTTGCGCCAATCTCCGCGTGCCATCTGTCCGTCCTGCAACCAACCCACCGTCAGCCGCGCCGAACTTGAATACATCAGCGCACAAATTGGCAACCCCGCGTGGCTTGATTATTGTCTCGAATGTCGTCCTAAATTATATGGAGGCTAACCCATGAACTTTCCACTTGAACAACCCCTCTTTCAATTCTTCTACTGGCTGGTCAACACCCCAGGTGTCGGCGCCGCTGTCGTCGGTCTGCTCGTCGGCGCCGCCGTCACAACCTTCGCACTCACCCTGCGCTGGATCGCATCCGCAAAAGATTCTGCACAGGAATCATATCCGTATCCGCTACAGCATTAAATTAGCATTCTCCTTTTTCTGGATTGAGTGTCTCGGAGAGGGTTTTGGGTGGATGGGGTCGTGTGGGCACACGACCCCATTTAATTTATATTTACCAAATTGTGTTTTTTGGAATAAAAAACTCTATAAACAGCAACAATCCGTTCAATAAGGATATTATTTCGGATGAAACATTTGGGTTGCCTTGCGATTTCTTCTGTCAATACATGCCAAATAATTCCCGATGCCAGCGCAGCAATGTATCCGGTTGAACGATATGCAGGGCTTGTTTCCAGAACTTCGTAAAGTGCGATAGAAACACCAGGCGAAAACGATCAAAGTTGGTTAGCTGAGGTCGCTTGACTTGGCGATTCAACACGATCAATTGTTGACGCAACAACGCGTTTTCTACAACCAGATCGGTACGACTGCGAGTCAGATCTGAAAGTGCGCCGATAATTAGGACTGATGTAGTCGGTTTTGTCCAGCGTTTGATGCGCTCTTGAAACCAGAGAAGAATTTTGGGCATCACACTGCTCCCGAAAATTTATGAGAGGATAGTAAAATACCATGATAACCTTCTTTTACCACTCATTGCCGGGCGGATGAGCCAAGTAGCCAGCACAGGTCACGCCGTATAAATTCAATAAAATAGGTGTATTTATATGAATAACCCATTGCAACAAGATAAACTACAAGACAAGAAATCAAGAATAATTGGCTATGATGTTGCTAGGTCTTTGGCAATAATTGGAATGGTAATGGTCAACTATAAAGTTGTTATGGCTGCAAGTGAAAAGGGTTCCGAATGGTTGGTTTGGTTGGTCGGATTATTGGATGGTCGAGCGGCTGCTACTTTCGTCATTTTGGCGGGGGTTGGCATTTCCATGCTATCGCACAAAGGACGTGCGAATCAAGATAAAGAACAAATTCGTAAAAATCAGAAAATGCTCTTCAAGAGAGCGGTATTTTTGTTTGTAGTTGGTTTACTTTATACGCCGCTGTGGCCCGCAGATATATTACATTTCTATGGAGTATACATTGCCATTGCGGCATTGCTCTTGACAATTTCAGACCGTCAATTATGGCTGGGGGCAACAGGATTAAGCCTTGCCTTTCTTATTTTGGCTTTTATCTTTGATTACGAAAAGGGTTGGGATTTTTCAACGCTCACATATCTTGACTTTTGGACATTCTCAGGAATGTTTCGACATATTTTTTTCAATGGATTTCACCCTGTAATACCCTGGCTTGCATTTATTCTTATAGGGATGTGGCTGGGGCGTCAGGAAGTGGACAATATTCAAATTCGCAAACGAATTTTTTGGATGGGTTTTTCAATGGTTGCTTTGGCAGAAACACTATCCTTTATTCTGGTCAGAAAATTTTCGGGTGAGATTGCTTCTATTTTTACCACAACGCCAATGCCTCCTATGCCGCTTTATATTCTGGCGGGCGCAGGTACATCTATAATAATTATTATGCTATGTCTGGAGATTACATTTCGCTACCCAAATTCTCGAATATTTCCTCCACTTGTAGCCACAGGTCAGTTGGCTTTGACTCTATATGTCGCCCATGTAGTGATTGGAATGGGCTTTCTTGAAATTATTGGACGACTTGAAAATCAAACGCTGTCTTTTGCCATCATTAGCGCCGCTATTTTTTCTACTTTGGCAATCATTTTTTCATACTATTGGAAAAAACGATTCCAACATGGTCCTCTCGAATGGGTAATACGAAAGATAACAACAGGTTAAATGTAAAAAACCGCCCAACAAAGCGTGGGTGCGTCCTGATAAATCATCGTCTGCTCACTGGTCGCGAAGCGAGTCCAGTTCTGGTAAAGGTCAGACAGCCACGCCCAGCGAGCAGGCAACCGATGCAGTTGGGTGACCGACTGTGTCGAAGCGTTGTAACTCCCTGAGAAAGGGAAGCAAAGCAGCAGCCCGTAACATAAAGTGAAACTTGCAGCACCGACATGTTGACCCCGAAAGGGGAACAAGAGAGAGCCGAACCTATCCACGCAGGGTGAAGGCAATAGAAGCGGCGTAGAACCTGAAACAGCCGTCAAGAACTCTCCGGTGTAGGGACGCTTCGCGTGGGATGTTGTGACAGTAGATGATGGAACAGGAGAGATCTCATCCAATGGGCGGAACAGAACCGCTCTAACTGAAGGTATAAACCGAAGAGGTGAAATCCTAAGAGGCTGTTTAATAAGTAGGCAAAAAGATGGCAAGAAAATAAAAAGTCGGGCAAACTTGTCTGATGACCAAATCAAACCAAGCCTACCCGACTGATTTGAATGATACCGAATGGGCGCAAATTGCGCCATACCTGCCAGAGCCAAGTT
>CAMCQT010000143.1 GCA_945877125.1 Candidatus Brevifilum fermentans
TCTGGCCCCCCATTGTCAAATTTGCCAAAGAGCGCGGCATTAAAATCGCCATCGAAAACTGCCCGATGATTTTCTCTTACGATGAATGGCCCGGCGGCCAAAACCTGGCCACCAGTCCGGCCATTTGGCGCGAAATGTGGGAAATCATCCCAGACGATAACTTTGGCCTGAACCTCGACCCATCGCATCTCATCTGGCAAATGATTGACTATGAGCGCGTCGTGCGCGAGTTCGGGAGCAAGATTTTCCACGTCCACGCCAAAGACCTGCACATCGATAAGGAAGGTCTGTACAACAATGGTGTGCTTTCCCTAGGGATGGGCTGGCAGATTCCGCGCCTGCCGGGGCTGGGTGATGTCAACTGGGAAAAATTTATTGCCGCCCTAAAGGCCGTCCATTACGATTACGTGGTTAGTATTGAGCACGAGGACCGCAACTATGAAGGAGATGAGGGACTTATCAAGCGAGGTTTCTATCTAGCGCGTGATGTGCTCAAGCCATATATCTACTAGAATCCAAATTTTCCGGACCGGACAGGTTTTTGCGAAAACCTGTCCGGTATTATTTATTCGAGTATCCACTGCTCTCAAGCATTGTCCACGCCGATCCACCCGCCAGTAATTCAAACCGTAAGGCATTTTAGACAAGAACGCCCAGATAATATTTTTCAAATCATATCATTGGAGAAAAAAATGATCAATTCAAAAGTGTTTCTTGCTGAATTTATTGGCACATTCGCACTGGTGTTCATTGGCATGGGCGCAGGTATCGTCACAAAGTGGAATCTTGTTGGTATTGCCATTGCGTATGGACTTACGCTGGCAGTTTTTGTTTATGCTTACGGACATATTTCTGGCGCACATTTGAACCCTGCTGTCACCTTTGCGTTTGCACTCAACGGAACTGTGAAGTGGATGCAGGCGGTTTTTTATTGGCTTGCTCAGTTTGCAGGTGCGATCCTAGCGGTGTTTTTTCTAAAAACGCTTATGGAGCCTTTGGGCGCTGATATTCATACAATTGTAACGAACGGCCTTTTTACCGATTCCCATCCTATTCTGATAATGGTCCTTGAAGCTGTTTTGACATTTTTCCTTGTTAATACCATTTTGCATACAATGGTTGAAAATAAGGGCGGTGTGTCTGCTAGTTGGGCAATTGGCGCAACATTGGCTTTCACAACCTTGGTTGGCTTTCTCTTTACAGGCGATGCGATGAATCCTGCGCGTACATTGGCAGCCGGTATTTTTGCAGCCCCAAGCCTTACCAGCGTTTACACGTATGTCGTTTTTCTCTTTGGTCCATTGATAGGTTCAACCCTGGCGGTGATTGTCTTCAATTTCTTAAATAGCACTCCAAAAAAAGTTGAGGAAACAGAAGAAATTAAAGAAGAAGCCAAGTCTATTGAAGCATAAACTCCTTCGAAAACATAGAAATCTGTTGTGTACGAAATGATAGCGAAATAAGATTGCAATTCGAGTCAATTTCGTTTTGGTCTGTCAAAGTTGGCTTTCAATTATTTGGCGTTTTGGTAAATTGTGGTTTTCATGTCGTTGCAAGCAAGCGATTCTCAACGAGCCAATCAATCTCCTCCTTAAATAATCCTCTTATTCATAAATAAATACGGTCCGCTTTAACTTGGACTTTTGACAAAATTTGCAAAAAAATGGGAACTGCATACAATCAGTGTCTGTGACAACAAACCAATTGAAGCAGTTCCGAAACGAAGTGTACCAGAATTTTAACAACTGTAAACGAACCGACACGCTGATGGATTTGATGGACGCTCTCAGCAGCAATACGACAGCGCACACAGTTGTCGAATTAACTTTGAATCCACATTTTCGGCGACACTATAGTGCGCTGAATAAAGCCGTGCAACTGAATTCAATCAGCGATAAACAACTATCGCGTCTGACAGGGAAAATGATGGATGCGCCACGCGAGAGACAGCTTCATCTACTTGGTATAGATGTCACTTCGTGTCCGCGACCTTATGCATCTACGTTGAAAGACCGTGGTTTTGTGTATTAGCCGAACACGATCAAGGGCAATAAGCCAATCGCCATAGGGCATCAATATTCATTTGTAGCATTGTTGCCAGAACGCAATAAAGAAGAGATTGGCAATTGGGTGCTTCCGTTGGCAATGAAGCGAGTAGGCAGTCAGGAAAATAAAGAGATGGTCGGAGTGCAACAAGTCACCGCCATCCTGAATGATGAAACCCTGCCTTTTGGCAAAGATCTGTGTGTTGAAGTAGCAGACAGCGCCTATAGTAAACCAGCTTATCTGAACGCCAATCGGGACAAAAAGAATTTCGTCTCGATTGTGCGTGTGCGAGGAACACGCGTCTTTTATCGCCAACCGATGCATGTGAAGAGTGGATCATCCAAACAGGGACGCCCAACTTGGTATGGAGAGTCTTTTTGCTTGAAAGTCCCTGATACTTGGGATGCACCAGACCAGGTTGCAGAAACCACTTTCATCAGCCACAAGAAAATACCCTATCGGGTTGAAATTCAAGCCTGGAGCAATATGCTGATGCGCGGCGGAAAAAAATTACCGATGCACAAGCATCCTTTCACCCTGGTGAAAATCCGCTTGTACCACCAAAAGGGTGAAGCCTTATTTCAGAAGCCACTCTGGTTGATTGTGATGGGTGATAGACGCATGGAATTATCTTTACTTGACATCTACCATGCCTACCTGCAACGTTATGACCTGGAACATTTCTTTCGCTTTGGCAAACAAAAACTCCTGCTTGATAAATTCCAGACGCCAGACGATCAACACGAAGAAAACTGGTGGCGGTTAGTGGCTCTGGCATATCTGCAACTTTGGGTTGCTAAAGATGCAGTTTCTCAGTTGCCGCGTCCATGGGAACAGTATTTGCCATCCGTCATCAACAAACAAATTACTCCAGCAATGGTCTTACGCGATATGAGCCGAATAATTCAGCAGATTGGGACGCCTGCTCCCGCTCCCAAACGCCGAGGTAATTCCCCTGGCAGGCGTAAAGGCATGAAACTCATCCCAAGAAAACGCCAGCCTGTGCTGAAAAAGGGCGCAATCCAAGTGTTTTAGATTGTCGGGTGTTCGTTTTTAGTTTTATTAATGTGCTTCCTTGCTCCTTTTCTCAATCAAGTTTTTTCAAGTTGTCAAAAGTCCAAAAGTTAAGATAACTGATCTTATCTGGGCAGATGAGCACAGGAGGGCAATCAACTGCCTCCACCTTCTGTTGTTAAGAACTACTCGTACCTAAATCTCATTACACCAATTGAAAAGAAGATCACCGCAAACCCAAGCAAGACTCCTGCTGCGGGCAGGATGTCCATCAATCCGCCGCCACGCAGAACAAGTGCAAGCAATCCTTGCATAGCCCAGGTCGTTGGCAATATCTTAACGATGTTTTGTACAATAGAGGGAAATAATTCCAGCGGATACCAACAGCCACCCATGAGAGCCATGATCATGCCCATCATGATACTTAGTCCGCTGGCTTGACCTTCGGTTTTGACAAATGTTCCCATTGCGGTACCAATTGCACCTGCTGCCAATGCTGCTGCGGTCAGAATGACGAACAGCGCCAATGGGTCACGTCCCCAACTTAATTTCATAGCGAAGATGCCAAACATGATTAGCAGGGACATTTGAATCAGCGCCATCACAACCTGACCTGCAATCGTTCCCAAAAGGAAGATGCCTTTGCTGGTTGGGGTTGTTAAAACGCGGCGCAGAGTTCCCTGTTGTCTTTCGTAGGCAAACAGGGCGGAGATGCCAAAAAGCGGAATGAATACCCACGTGACAAGCTGCCCTGCGGATGTATTTGCGCGCGGATCGTAATTCACTTTATCAGGGGTCGAGCCTTCAATAACGGTTACGCGTTCGGGCGCATCTGCTTGAATGGATTGGGCGAGTTTCAGCGATGCGTCAAAATAAGCTTGGCGTTCTGCTTCAGTTGCAAAAGGCGCTTGCTTCTCCGCATCTTTAACGGCATTGGTTGCGGCGTTGATCGCACTGCTGACCTGCCGAATAGCAGTCTGCACGGCGCGTTCAGCGACTGTGGCGTTTAGGTTATTAGGCTGTTGACGGAAATCAACTTGAGCCGTTCCATCTTGAATGGCTTGCAAATCCAGTCCAACAGGGAGAATTAATACAACGGATGCGCGTCGCGAATCAAATTGACTTTCGGCTTCATCAAGAGTCAGGGTCTCAGGTCTCACCGCTGTGGATTTATCCAACTCGGCGATGATGTTCTGCGAGATAGTTGTATTGGCTTGATCCACGACGACGAGTCTCACACGGGTATCACCGCCATCAGCTTTCGGCGTTCCGCCCGCGAGCAGGAATGTAAAGATGAGCGGCAGAATGATGAAGAAGATCAATTCTGATGGACTTGCAAATCGGACGACGGCGTCCTTCCAGATGATGGCAAATATTTTTTTCATTTCTGCACCAAATTCTTTTTGCCGAACAACACGACAGAAACCAAAAACAAGATACTGCCCATTGAAAGCAGAGCAATGACCGGCGCGGAAAGATCGGTCAATGTCCCGCCGAGTCCCAATGTGGTAAATCCATCCAATGCCCAGGCGTTGGGCGTGATCTTGCTAAACGTCTGCACGAAGAACGGCAGTTGTTCGAGGTTGATAAAACTTCCTCCCATGATGCCGAAGATTAACGTGATGGACATTCCAATATTGGCGACTTGTGCCGATGTGCGCGCAATTGCGGTGATGAACATACCCCAGCCTGTTGCACCGAACACCGCCGCAAGCACCAGCACGATGACACCCAGCGTGTCGCCCCATTTGAGTTGAAAGAATAGCGAGGAGGCGCCGATCAGAATTAACATTTGCGCTGCGCCAGTCAAGAAGATGCCGAATACTTTACCGCCCAAAATTTGCGCTGAATTTGTCGGCGAGACGAGCAGGCGCGGCAAAGTGCCTTGTGCGCGTTCGGCAAGGATCGAGCGTCCGCCGTAGCTGACGGTGTACATCAGGAACATCAACGCCATGGCAGGCGCGATATAAGCAAGCGCATCGAACTTAACTGCGTCGCCGTTCGCGGTGGATGAATTTATTTTGACAGCGAGCGTACTTGCGGGGGCGGTGGTTTCTATACCTTCGCTCATTGCGGAGCCTATGGCGAGGGCTTGCTGCGGCGTGATCCTCCCGCTGAACATGAGCTGCTCAATCGATGTCGTTTCGCTGACACGCCCTTCTTCCACGCGGCTGAGAAATTCGTCCACGATGGCTTTGACAATGCCCGCGCCCGTCGAGCGTGACGGATTGGCATACACTTCAATTTTTACCGGGTCTGCCGCCACCACATTTCCATTTGCGAAATCGCTTTGCTGCGGGATGATGGATTTTGTGAAACCTTCGGGGATGATGACAACTGCCGCGGCTTTATCTTCATCAATGGATTTGCGAGCCGCTTCGGGGTCGGACCCGATAGCTGGTTCCAGCAAATCGGCAAGGTCTGCCGAGTTGAAGACATCCGCTAACGCGTTGCCCAGTTGACCATTATCCAAATTGACGATGATGACGGGAATATCCGAAATCCCGCTGCTCGTTTTGCTGCTGAATCGTCCCGTAACAAGACCGAGACCAACCGTCAGCACAAATGGCGCGGCGAGCATGAGGATCAGCGCGGCGCGGTCACGAAATGCAAGGCGTACATCTTTGATACCGATGAGGAAAGTTTTTAGCATAGGTTTCTCTTATTCTGGAGTGCTGGAGCTTGCTCCAGCACATCCGACAGCAAGCTGTCGGAATCCAAATTAGTCACGCAACGCCCTGCCAGTCAAATGCAAAAACACTGCTTCAAGATTCGGCTCGCGGATATCGATCGAGCGGATCTTGATGCCACGGTCGTTTGCCTTGGTGACTACGGCCGCCAGTACCTCCTCGGCTTCGGCGCAGACCACCGAGACTTCATGGTCAACAGCAGTCGCTTGTTGAACACCTTGAATATCCTTTAATGTTTTGGCGAGAGCTTCCGAGTCGTCATTCTCACCAACATGAAGGATCAATGTTTCAGCCTCTCCAACTTGTTGGGTAAGTTCCTTTTGCGTGCCGATCGCGATCATCTCGCCGTGGTCAAAGATACCGACGCGGTTGGAAAGTTCTTCCGCTTCTTCCATGTAATGCGTGGTGTAGAGCAATGTCATGCCCTGCTTGTTGAGGTCTTTCACCGTGTCCAAAATTGCGCGGCGAGACTGCGGGTCAATGCCGACAGTGGGTTCATCCATAAATAATAAACGCGGCTTGTGAAGCAATCCCACGCCGATGTTGACGCGTCGCTTCATTCCGCCTGAATAAGTTTTGACTCTATCCTTGGCTTTATCGGTCAAGCCGATTTGCTCAAGCACTTCGTCCACTCGAGTGGTGAGCGACTTTCCGCTCAAGTTATACATCTGTCCCCAGAAGATCAAATTCTCGCGGGCGGTCAGGTCTTCGTACAAAGCCAGATCCTGCGGAACAATACCAATAATTCCACGTACCCCCATTGGGTCTTTTGTGATCGAATGTCCACCGATGATTGCGTCGCCTGAAGTGGGCGTATATAAAGTGGATAGCATGGAGATGGTTGTTGTTTTCCCCGCGCCATTGGGACCGAGCAGGCTGAAAATCTCACCTTCCTCAATATCGAACGACACGCCTTTTACGGCTTTGAAGTCACCATAGTTTTTGACGAGATTTTGGACTTGTAAGATTGCGCTCATATTTACTCCTGCTGTTTATGGTATGAATTGGCGTCACAGATCTATAAGCTACTACATCAGCAGATAGACGGATTCGGGATAGGACAAATGACTTATGACATTAAAGCGAAGCCAACCCTTCTTTCAATGCATATAACGCAACCTATGTGCGGATTTGCCTCACGCGACCCATAAATGCAATGACGATTAACACGATGGAAAATGGGATGAAGAATTCGGGACGTCCATTTCCATGGGAGCCAATGTAATCCAATGCCGTAAGTTTGTTCAAGGGGCCGAGATACCAGATGAGCATGTAAAGAATCTCAAAGAGTTTGCTGGTTCCGCTCCACACACCGCAGGCTAATGCCAGAGAGGGGATGAAGAACGCGCCTGAAAGCAATGCCAACAAGCCAGCCGTGTCACCATCTAATGTAAAGCGGATGATGGCGCCGATGCTGACCAGCAAGGTGACGATAAATCCAGCCAGCCATTGGGCGGGGAGTTGTCGTAACAGCGGGAATGCGGAGGAGAATGTCAACTGTTGGACGTTGTTATGAATTTCACGGTTGCCCATGGCAGACCAGAGCAGGATTGGCCAGACCCATGCAATGGGGAGCACGAACTCACGCACGGCAGCGGATGGACTGACCAGGCAGGCGATGATGATCCCAGCCATGACGACATACCACCACCAGCGCTGTCCCTTGAGTAGAAGTTTTAATTCAGCGATTAAGACATTGAAGAAACTGAATCGGTTGGCGGCTTTGTTCAGAGGAGTCAGATGAGGCGTGGACACTGCTTGAGATGTTGAAACAATTTCGGGTGCGGAAGGTGATGCGCTGCTTTTCATCCGCACGCTGCGCGGTTTGCTGCGCGATGGATCAAATCTATCGAAGAAAAGGGCGGCGAAAAAAATCAACAGGATGGAGAGCGCGATCAAGGAGAAGCGGGCTAAAATTATTTCAGGCGACCAATGGACACCGTTCCAGATGAATACTCTGGTTGCAGCAGCAACTCCACCGCCGAGGGAAAAGTCACCGTTGTATTCGGGATAGATCGCGGTGACTGCTTTGCCCATTTCACTTCCCAGCAATCCAAGACCTGTTGGTTCAAAGGCCGGGTATTGTTTGAGCGAGGGGTTTTCCATGAAAAGCGGCAGGAAGCTGATGAAGGCGAAGAAGTAGACGATGTTTCCGAAGCCGCCCTGTAAAAAAGGTACCGATTCAAATAAGACTGCAGCTGCCGCAACCAGCACCATGAGCGGCATAACGATGAAGACGAAGGGGGAAAGGAATGCGAACAGATTGATCTGCGTATTTTCGCCCTGCAAAAATTGAATGACAATGGCTCCCAGCGCCAGCACCGCGACCATTGTCATGAGGACGGCGAAGTTGCTCAGCCATTTGCCGATCAAATAAAGCGGACGGGTCAGCGGTGTGGTTGCCATGATCTGCCCGACACCGGTTTCCCTGTCGTGTGCCACCGAGCCTTTGACGAGATAAAAGCCGAACCAGCCAATGAAGAATGTCGCGATCAGCGACATCATCGCGCCGACCCACGCGGAATTAAACTCGCCGCGATACAGACCCAGTTCCAACGCCATGTTGCCAATCGCGGTTTGGTAACCGAGGAAGACCGCCAACCCCAGCATGACCAGAAAACTATAACGGCGTACGCGTTCCAAAAAATCGGCGCGCGCTAAATGGTAAATAACGTATGCGGATTTCATTTTTTGCCGCCAATGAAAAACAGATAGGCGTCTTCGAGATTTGGCGAAACATTTTGCGCATCGGTATCAGGCTTATCCGCGCTGACCACGCGCACCTGCACACCGTCACTGCGACGGATGGTTCCACTGATAATGTGTTTTTGTTTGAGGGCGGGCAGGTCGTCGCTGTGAACGGTCCACTCCCAAACTTTATTTTCAAGTTCGTTCAACAATTTTTCAGGTGCAGCTTCGCGCAAGAGTTGACCTTTGTTGACGAGGGCGATATGCGTGGCTGTGGCTTCCACATCTGAAACGATATGCGTGGACAAGATCACGATTCTTTCTCCCGATAAATCTGAGAGCAGATTCCTAAACCTGACTCGCTCTTCGGGATCCAACCCGACGGTGGGTTCGTCGACGATGAGCAGTTGCGGATCATTGAGCAATGCCTGAGCGATTCCCACACGCTGTTTCATTCCACCTGAATATCCGCCCAGTGGACGCTTCGCAGCTTCGACCAGGTTCGTGAGTTGAAGCAGTTCATCAATTCTTCTTTTTGCGGTAACCGCATCCAATCCTTTAATGGCAGCCATGTATTCGAGAAATTCAATCGCGCTGAGGTTTGGATAGACGCCGAAATCCTGCGGCAAATAGCCGAGCACATCGCGCAAAGTATCGGGTGATTTGACAACGTCCGTACCGTTCCACGTGATTGTCCCATTGGTTGGTTTGGTAATGGTTGCGAGCATGCGCATGAACGTCGATTTGCCAGCGCCGTTCGGTCCGAGCAATCCCAAAATGCCGGGTTTGATATCAAGAGAAAAATCCTTGAGACCCCAGAAATCACGTTTGTATTGTTTGCCGAGATTATTAATCGTAAGTTGCATAAGTGTCCTCTTGATAAAGTTTGTTTATTCTTTAATTCTGTCTCGTGTAAGCTGGACGTTCATATCAACCAGTTGACGGACAATGCAAACAAATAAAGACCTGTGCCACACCTGCCCTGACGGGCGGTGTCAGGGAACACAGTAGCATTATTCATGCGTCACCTTTTGATTATCTTGTGGGCTGATCCCAACGGAATTTATCGAAAGTAATGGAATTCCCAGATCACGAACTTTCTTCAGCAATCCATGCAACGCGGCTTGGTCAATTATTATGCCGGTCAGGAGCGTATTGCCATCCTCTTCCAGTGTGATTGTCAATCCCGCAAACCATTCCGTCCACTGGGAACCCAGATGTCCCTTGATCCTGATTTGATAAACGATTGGTTGATCTGGATGACTTTCTGAGTTGAGTTCATTTGACATTCTTCAGTTCCATGGTGATGAGGAATTTTGTTTGGATCGGGTTACAACAATTGCTTTCATTCTAGAGTCTTTCTATTAAAAATTGACAGAATGGATGGCGAGAGGACTCAATACCATATCGCCATCCATATCATGTCTTCTATGCCGCGCTTGGCAGTGCATTCATTTCCGTTTTGCAGGCAAGGACGCGATTGCAGATGGGTTGAAGCCCTTGACGGTGAGCCAGACACCCAACGAAAACTCCCATAACGCGATCGGGAGAACGCCGATGCCTGTCAGCAGATAGATCGGCCCGCTGGTAATTCCGAACATAACGACGATGGTATTAGCGATGAGCAGGGGCGCTCCGATGAGTCCGAGCACGGGCAGAATCCGCGGCACCAGGCGAGACTGATAAAGCAGGGATCCCAACAACAGGGCGTTCACGGCT
>CAMCQT010000144.1 GCA_945877125.1 Candidatus Brevifilum fermentans
GTTTGAAAGGTTTAGGAAATCTTTGTTCATCGCCGTTTATCTCTGGTATTTAAGTATTTAGACAAAAATAATCCCTTCCTTCAAATGAAAGAAAGGGATTATTTGATGATGAAAATATTAGCCTTTGACGCTTCCGAAGATTTAACGAACCGCTTCTTCAGTACTTGCATCGAAGATATGGAACTTGTCCATATCGAAGATCATTGGGGATACATCATTGACGCGCAGTTTCGAGCGCGGGTCAACACGTCCTACAAAAGTATTTTTTCCGCTGACGAGGTATAAAAGTGTTTCATTTCCCATTAGTTCGGTCACATCCACTTTTGAGGAGATTTTTTCGCCGTTGATGTTTTGTGGAGCGAATTCAGGATCGTGGATATTTTCGGGGCGAATGCCAAAGACAACGTTCTTGCCGTCCATGTTTTTGTAGGGACCGGCGTGGCTGGCAGGAATTTCAACTTTGAAATCGCCTGTGTCCACCATGATCTTTTCACCCTCTTTGACCAACTTGGCAGGGAAGAAGTTCATGGCAGGTGAGCCGATGAATCCAGCTACAAACAAACTGCTTGGATAGTCATAAAGGTTTTGCGGTGTATCCAGTTGCAGTAGTTTGCCTTTATTGATTACCGCAATGCGGCTTGCCATGGTCATGGCTTCGGTTTGATCGTGGGTCACATAAATGAATGTGGTTTGCAGGCGCTGGTGTAATTTGCTGATTTCAGAGCGCATTTGAACGCGCAGTTTCGCATCCAAATTGGAGAGCGGTTCATCGAACAGAAATACTTTGGGCTCACGTACGATGGCGCGTCCCACAGCCACACGCTGGCGTTGACCACCAGAGAGTTGGCGCGGCTTGCGTTGCAGCAGATCTGTAATGCCCAAAATTTCAGCGGCATCATTTACGCGGCGTTTGATTTCCTCTTTCGGTGTCTTGCGCAACTTCAACCCGAAGGCCATGTTGTCATAGACCGAAAGGTGTGGGTACAATGCATAAGACTGGAAGACCATGGCAATATCGCGATCTTTCGGCGCAACATCATTCACCACGCGGTCACCGATGAGAATTTGCCCATCTGTGATTTCTTCCAAGCCAGCCAACAGGCGCAGGGCGGTTGTTTTGCCGCAGCCTGAGGGTCCGACCAATACAAGGAACTCTTTATCCTCAACAGTGATGTTGAGGTCTTTGATGATCATAAGATCACCGAACTTCTTGAATACTTTTTGGTATGTAACGCTTGCCATGAAAATCCTCCAGTTTTTAGAATATAGTGGTTGGATTATAAATCTTATTCGCCGTTTTGTCTTGTATTTTGTTCTTGAATTTGTTGTCTCTACAAATAATTTAACTGTATGCGGGGTTCACAGGTTTTCCAAGACGTGCTGATTCAATCAAAGCAAGGATCACCGCTACATTTCCACGGCTGTCTTCGAGCGAAATGCGCGGCGATTTATTTTGTGTGATCGCATCGCACATGTCTTCCACTTCACCAAGATATAACTCGCCGCCTTTGATCTTTATTTTTTCCTGTTTGTCGCCGCGTGAAAGAATGATCTCATTTGACTTTCCAGGCTTGAACGGGTCAGGGATGTTCAGCGATGCATCTGTGCCAACAATCTCGATCATCGAGCGGGATGGAGATTTGAATCCGCTGTCAAATTGGGCGTGGATTCCATCCTCGAAGCGCATTTGTCCGACGAAGGATTCATCGGCGCCACCCTCGCCTGTGAGCTGCCAGCCAAATACTTCAACAGGGTCAGCGCCGACGATCATCCGCGCGTACGAAATTGGGTAGCATCCCACGTCCCAAATACTGCCGCCGCCTGTCTCTTTCTTGGAGCGGATATCGCCTTCGCGGGTCAGTGGGAAAGTAAACGCGCCTTTGATGAGTTGCAGTTTTCCGAGTGCGCCGCTGTCTACAATTTCTTTTGTTTTCAGCGTTTGCGCGTGATGGCGATACATGAATGCTTCTTCCAGCACTTTGCCGGTTTCGCGCGCGGCTTGACTCATTGCGTCCACATCGGCGAGGGTGAGTGCGAAGGGTTTTTCACATAGCACATGCTTGCCGGCGTGCAGGGCTTTGATCGTCCATTCGGCGTGCAGATGATTGGGCAGGGAGTTGTAGATTACGTCAATTTCGGGGTCGGCGAGCAGGGCTTCGTAACTGCCGTGCGCTCGCGGAATATTCCACTCGCGCGCGTAACTTTCAGCGTTGGAAATGCTTCTCGAAGCAACGGCCAACAATCGGGTTTGTTTTGATGCGTTAAGTGGTTTGATCAGGGCGCGGTTAATTTTCGCCGTGGAGAGGAGTCCCCAGTTAAGCTTTTTGTCCATTTGAAATCCTTTTTGTGAGGGTGCTGGCCGCAACGAGTGTGATGGCCAGAAATACAATGACGATTGAGAATCCGGCTTGCAGTCCGAAGAGGTCGCTGCCCCATGCGATGAGCCAGGGGCCGATGAGTCCGCCAAGTCCTGCAAAGGTAAAGAGTACGCCGAGAATGGTGTTTGCGTTTTCTGTGTGTGTGTCAGAAACTGCGGCTGTGATGGTGGGGAAGATGATCGAAAAGAAGAAGCCTGTGACGGGTAAAAGGAAGGAAAATTCTTTGGGACCGAATAAGCCCGCTGTAAAGCAGAGAATGCCGCCGATGGTCATGAACAGGATCGAGCGCAAATAGCCAATGCGATGAACGAAGAATCCGCCGATCAAACGCCCGATCATCATCATGGCAAAGAATATCGAGAGGGATTGGTTACTGGAGGTTACTGAGGCGCTGCGAATTTCCTGTAGGAATGCGACCAGCCAGGATACCAGCCCGATCTCTGCGGCAACGTAAAAAGTAATGATGACGTAGTACCAGGGCAGTTGTCCTTTGAATGCAATTTGCGGCACGTGGCGGAAATCGAGCTGCGTTTTTTCTTCTGCTTTGGGAAAACGGAGGAAGATGAAAATGAACACGAATAGGGCAATTAGCAGAATATCCCAGCGGTAGATTACGCGCCAGGATATGCTCAAACTTAATAGCCAGCCGGCAAAGAGTGGGGCGATCAGTGAGCCTAATCCGTGCAGGACGGCCATCAGGTTGAGGTAAAGCCCTTTGCGTTCATGGTGCAAGCTGACGATGATCGCGTTGGGCCCAAGTTCGAGTGCGCCCAGTCCCAGCCCAAGGATGAAGAGTGAGCCTGAAAGCAATATTGCAGATTGAAAAAAGCTGTATCCGCCGACGCCGATTCCGAGGAATACGCCTGCCAGAATGATGACGCTTTTTAGTCCGAAGCGGTCTGCAAGAATGCCCGTGATTAGCGTGGCGATGAGGAAGCCCAAATATTCGCCGAAGAAAATATTTCCGCCTGTGCCGTAGCTGATGTTTAGCTCTGCAAGCATGGAGGGCAGGGTGGGTCCTTTGAGGTTGTCGGTGAATCCAAAGACAAAGAAGGAAAGAAAGCAACCGGCTGTGAGTAGGAAAATAGTGGTTTTAGATGGTTTGATTGGCATGATGGTGAAATTATAACGGGTCTGGTCTTGTATGTTGAAACCAGACCCGTTCTTAAGAAAGCTTAAACACAAAGGACACCAAGTACACAAAGGGTGAAAAAAAGCCTTGATTTTATGGATTTTCCTTCGTGCCCTTCGTGTACTTTGTGTTTGAAAAGAACATCAATACTAAATTAATTTGTTTGTGAAAACTTAGCAAGCCTGTTGAATTGAGCGGTTAAAGATGGATACAGGTCGCGATAGTTTGGATAGAGTTCATTATAGATCGCGCTGGCTGGGCTGGGTTTTGTAACGCCTGTGACCTGTATCACTTTCTCGCAGGCGGTTTGAACATCGGAGAATGTTCCCGTGCCGACTGCCGCGAGCAGTGCCGCTCCGTAAGCAGCGCCTTCTTCAGAGGCGACAGTTGTTAATTCAACGTCCAAAATATCCGCAAGGATCTGCCGCCAGAGTGGGCTTTTGGCTCCGCCGCCAGTGACGCGAACTTCTTTGATTTGGGCCACGCCCGCGTTTTTGATTAACTCGAAACTGTCTCGCAATCCGAAAGATACGCCTTCGATGACAGAGCGAGTTAAGTGGGGCAGGCTGTGGCGTACGGTCAACCCGACGAAGGCTCCGCGTGCCAGCGGGTCGGGGTGGGGCGTGCGCTCGCCGGTCAAATAGGGCAGGAAAAGTAAACCGTCACTGCCGGGTTGAATATCGGCAGCGGGTTCAAGTAGTTGATCGTAGCCGACACCCGGAGCAAATGTATCCCGATGCCAGCGCAAACTGCCCGCCGCCGAGAGCATCACGCCCATGAAATGCCATTTGCCCGGTACGGAATGGCAGAATGCGTGTAACCGTCCTTGAGGTTCGATGGCAGGCGTATCGGTTGTGACGAAGACCACGCCAGAAGTGCCGAGACTGAGAGAGGCGACACCCGCGCTGACAGCACCTGTGCCGACTGCGCTGGCCGCTTGATCTCCGCCGCCGCCGATGATGGGGATGCCCGCAGGCAAGCCGAGTTCGCTGGCTACGTTGGATAGCAGCGTGCCGGTAACATCTGTCCCTTCATAGACTTTGGGCAGATACTCGAATGGAATGTTCAGCGCGGTTAATACTTCCTGTGACCAGTTGCGTTTTTTGAGGTCAAACAGAATTGTGCCTGCGCCATCGGCACAATCAATGGCAAATTCGCCTGTCATTTTGTAGCGGACATAATCTTTGGGAAGCAGAATGTGGCGCGTGCGCTTCCAGATTTCTGGTTCGTGTTCCTGTACCCAGAGAATCTTGGGGGCGGTGAAACCTGTCAGCGCGTCGTTGCCTGTGATCTGGATCAACTTCTCGCGTCCAAGTTTTGCGCGGATTTCATCACATTGCGCGGCTGTACGTTGGTCGTTCCACAAAATAGCAGGACGCAGGACTTCGCCATTTTCATCCAGCAAAACCAGCCCGTGCATTTGTCCCGTTAATCCAATGCCTTTGACTGCGGATGCGTCCACATTTGTTTTTGCAAGCACCTGGCGGATACTTTCAAGCGTGCCGTGCCACCACAGAGAAGGGGATTGTTCGCTCCACAATGGCTGGGGCGTTTCGTAGGAATATTCGCTTGAAGCCACGCCTAAGACCGAACCGTGCTCGTTCATTAACAAGGCTTTGGTGGCGGTTGTTGATGAGTCAATGCCAATGAAAAATTTCATTTTGATTTCTCCAATTTTGGTTAATCGTTGTTCTCTATTTGTAGGTCACGCTTGCAGCGTGACTTTTGCTTTGCTGAGCATGTCCTGTTATTGTTTGAACTGTCAGGCTGAAAGCCTGACCTACCTATTTAATATAAAAGCGAATGCCGCTAATTTTCCAAAAATCAATCGTGCGACTTGTTGGTGGTTAGCGGCATTCGCTTTGAAAAAAATGTGACAGTCTTGTTTCTGGCTGTTATCGAGTGCCTAGTAACAAGTCAATTGTGAGTTGGTCGAGACGCTCGTATTGCAATCCGCGTGCGCTGATCGCCGAACGGTCAAAGGGTTGGGCTTTGAGTGTGGCGGCTTTTTCAGCGGAGTATTTGCCGAAATATTGATTCATCGAGCCATCGTCAGCGTTGACATCGGCCAGCAGCGCCTGAATTTCTTTGTCAGCGTTGAACTGGGCGGCTTTCTCTTTGAGCATGAGATAGGTGCGCATACAACCGCGGGCAAAGTCTTTCACGCCTTCGTAATCTTCGGTGCGGTAGGCGTGAGCGTCGAAATGACGGGAGCCGTCGTATTTGACATCTTCAAGGAATTTGACCAAATAGAAGGCGGCTTTGATATCGCGTGAACCGAAGCGCAAATCCTGGTCATAGCGGCCGGGATATTGGTCGTTCAGGTCAATGTGGAAGAGTTTGCCCGCTTCCCAAGCCTGTGCTACGCCGTGCATGAAGTTGATGCCGGCCATGTGTTCGTGCGCCACTTCGGGATTGACGCCGACCATTTCAGGATGGTCAAGGGTGGTGATGAATGCCAGCATGTGACCCGTCGTCGGGTTGTAGATGTCGCCGCGCGGTTCGTTGGGTTTAGCTTCGAGCGCAAATTTCAAATCATATTTTTTATCGAGCGCATATTCGCAGAAGAAGTTCATGGCTTCGCGGCTGCGTTTAATGGATTCTGTTGCGCTCTTGGATGAGTCGGTTTCAGTGCCTTCGCGCCCGCCCCAGAAGACGTAGGTCTTTGCGCCGAATTCCACACCCAGGTCAATGGCGTTCATTGTTTTCTGAATTGCATAGGCGCGTACTTTTGGATCATTGGATGTGAAAGCGCCGTCTTTGAAGATGGGATCGCCAAACAGGTTGGTGGTTGCCATCGGGACGACGAGACCGGTATCAGCCAGCGCTTTGCGGAAATCCTTCTTGATGGATTCAGTTTCGGCGGGTGTGGCATCAATCGGGATTAAATCATTGTCGTGGAAGTTAACACCGTACGCGCCGACTTCTCCTAACAGGTAGACGATTTCAGCGGGAGTTTTCGATTCACGCGTCGGGCCGCCAAATGGGTCGCGTCCAATATTTCCAACGGTCCACAATCCAAATGTGAATTTGTTTTCGGGTTTTGGTTCATAAGTTGATGTCATATTTTTAACCTTTTCGTTTGAAGTAAACATCTGCCAATACAGCTAGTACCAGCACGATTGCTTTTAGAACATATTGCCACGCGGGAGCCACGTTCATCATTTGCAAACCGGTGGATAAACTGGCGATGATAAGAGCGCCGATCATCGCGCCTTGAATTGTTCCAACGCCTCCGAGAGTGGACGTGCCGCCGAGGATACAACTGGCGATCGCGTCCAGTTCATAGCCTGCACCTGCGGCCGTTGTTCCGTAGCCCACATAAGAAGCCAGCACTATCCCGCCTACGCCGGAGAGAAATCCCATGAGGATGAAAATTTTGAAGACCATGGCAGATATGCTGATGCCTGAGAGGCGAGCCGCATCTCTGTTCCCGCCGATGGCGTATGAATAACGACCGAAGCGGGTGTTGTTCGAAAGGTAGATCATGATCAAGGCTGTGATTGCCAGCAGAAGCACGGGGTTTTGAATCCCTTTGTAACTGTTGACGTTGTAAACATAGACAAGGATAACCAGCGCCATGAAACTGGTAGACAGCAGGTCAATATAAATACTTCCCAGTTCAAAGCCATGCTTGCGTTTGCTTTGGCGACTACTGAACATATTCCAAAAAAGGAAACCGATTGCGACTACGCCAAAAACCCAGCCCCAGATGATCGGCACATATCCCTGGGCGATGTCAGAAAACCAGGGTTGGTTGGCTGGGATGGTTTTACCGGCTGTAACCAACAGGATAAGTCCGGTGAGAAGCCATTGCCCGCCCAAAGTCACAATGAATGAAGGCACGCGCAGGTAAGAGATGATATAGCCTTGCAGGGCGCCAAATAATGAGCCGACTGATAGGCTGATGATCACGGTCAACGTCGCCGATAAAAGCGGCTGGTCGGGCAGGTATTTGAACCATAAATTCGCCTGCAAATAAGCCGCGACTACCGAAACAAAGCCTGCGAGTTTGCCCACAGAAAGATCAATGTTGCCGGTCACGATGACCAACACCATACCCGCCGCTAAAAACGCCGTTACAGACATTTGGCGGAAAAGGTTGGAGATATTCTGAGGAGCCAGATAGGTGCCGTTGGTCGTAAAGAAAAAGATTCCCCAAATACCGATCAAGGCCAGCAGAATCGTATAAGTTTGCACATTAAGGCGTAAGACCTGAAATAGCTCGGACTTGATGCTGGGTTTATTCTGCATATTTTGGTTGGAAATAGCCATTGAATTACCTCACTTGAATTTCATCAATTTTTGTTAGGATGACATGCCTGTGGCTAAAGCCATTACGCGTTCCACAGTAGCTTCGGCGACAGGCAAAGTAGCGGTTGAGTGTCCGCTGCACATTACCATGACCCGATCGCTCATTCCGAGTACTTCTTCCAAATCGCTGGAGATCATGATGATTGCCACACCCTTCTCTGCCAGATCATTCATCAGTTTATAAATCTCATACTTGGCTCCGACATCAATACCGCGCGTCGGGTCATCCATAATGAGCACTTTTGGTTTTGACAGCAGCCATTTTGAGATGACAACTTTCTGCTGGTTTCCACCGGAGAGCGTCTCAACCGCCACTTCAAGAGTGGGAGCCTTAATGGTCAAACTTTTTGACTGTAACATGCTGGCTTGTAGTTCGGCATCCGCATCAATCCTAAAGAAACTGGAGAATTGATCCAAATTGGGCAGCGAAATATTTTTCAGAATGGATTGGATCAATACCAGTCCCATTCCCTTGCGGTCTTCTGGAACCAGACTTAATCCTGCATCAATCGCCTGACGCGCATTAGCGGGGTTGATTTCCTGATCGTTTAACAGGATTTTTCCACCGATAATTTTGCCGTATTCGCCAAACAGGGTCATAACAAGTTCGGTGCGTCCCGCGCCCATTAATCCGGCAATTCCAAGGATTTCTCCCTTACGCACATCGAAACTAACACCGTTCAATACTTTGCGATTTGCTTCATTTGGGTCAAGCGCCTGAAGGTTTTCAACTTTAAAGACAATGCCGGCTGGTGTACGCTTTGCCTTTGGAAAGCGCTCCTTCATCTCGCGCCCTACCATGTATTTCACCAATTTTTCCTGGGTTAATTCCTTGGTTAATTCGGTAACGATTTCCTTGCCGTCCCGCATAACCGTGATCTTATCGGTAACACGGAAGAGTTCATCCAGTTTGTGAGTTATATAAATGCAGGTAATGCCATTGCTCTTAAGTATTCCAAGAATGTCCATCAGTTTATCAATTTCAGTTTCACTGAGGGCGCTTGTAGGTTCATCCAGGATTAAGACCTGTGCTTTTTCGGAAAGGGCTTTGGCAATTTCAACCATTTGCATTTTGCCAACCCCCAGGTTTTTTACGATCACTTGCGGCTGGACATCTAATTGGTATTTTTCCAGAATTTCCCGCGTGTTTGCATATAATATATTCCAGTTTATTGATCCACGTTCCACTGGTTCTCGTCCCAGGAAAACATTTTCACCGACCGACATGGTGGGCACCAATGTAAGTTCCTGATAAACGATTGCAATACCTTTATTTCCCGCTTCTTGAATGGCGCTTTCACCTAATATTAATTCTTCGCCATTAAAGATAACACTTCCTTCGTAGGTGTTACGAGGATAAACACCCGAAAGTATTTTCATTAACGTGGATTTGCCTGCGCCATTTTCTCCGCATATCCCATGGATTTCGCCGCGGCGTATTTTAAAAGACACATCGTTTAACGCGATTACACCTGGAAATTTTTTGGTTACGTTTTTGAATTCGAGAATAATGTCATTATCCACTATAAACTCCTTTGATCCATCTAAAGCGGGGCTTACGCAACCCCAAAAAATGTCCGTGATTTTTTGCTTATTTTAAACCAATTTGCATTGATTAGCGGCAGCATATTTGCAGATTAAAATTCTCGAAAAAGATTATTCTGCGTAAGCGCTACAAAGGATCTGTTTCCATGCTTGCGAGTTTTCCGGTCCCCATTAGATGGGGACCGGAAAATAAAACAATACTGAAATTAATTAGGGTTTGGCAGGGCGTTGAGCTTCGGGGATGTCGCGATAGACATCATCGTAGGCTTGGAAGCCGCTTACTACGACGAGGTCGTATACGTTGTCTTTGTTGACCTGTTGGACTTCAAGGAATACGCAGGGAACTTCGCCTTGATACTTGTCGTCAACGGTCAATTCTGCCAGGCTGAAGTTCTTCATACCTTCAACAGCCTCGCCTTTTACCAACTTGTCCATCACTTCAATTGCCAGCGGGGAGAGGTTGCGGATATCCTTGAGGATGGAAACGGTGAGTTCGCCCTTGACGATGCTGTTACTGCCATCGGCGGTGGCATCCTGACCGGAGATCGGGACTGTGCCAGCCAAGCCTTGAGCTTTCATGGCTTGCAGAGCGCCAAGCGCTGTGCCGTCATTGGAAGCGACTACGGCGTCAACTTTGTTGCCTTGAGCGGTGAGGATGTTCTCCATCAACTT
>CAMCQT010000145.1 GCA_945877125.1 Candidatus Brevifilum fermentans
CGTCCCCGACTTTTTCCAGTTCCAAGCCTTGGGTGTACGTGCGGATCACCTCGCGGTACTGCGGATGCAAACTGGGTGACAGCACGACCTTCTTGCGCTTGCCGCGGAACTGGGCATACGCCAGATTCACGGCTTCAGCGGCGGCAGTCGCGCCGTCGTAATGCGAGGCGTTCGAGACTTCCATGCCAGTCAAGTTGGTCATCAGCGACTGATATTCAAAGATCGCCTGCAACGTGCCTTGTGAAATTTCGGGTTGGTAAGGCGTGTACGCGGTATAAAATTCGCCGCGCCTGAGCATGTGGTCAACCACCGAGGGGATGTAGTGGTTGTACGCGCCTGCGCCGAGGAACGAAACGAGATGGTCGCGCACGTTCTCGTTGGTGGTTGCCATTTCATTCAAGAATGAAGCGGCTTCCATTTCTGTCACCGCGGGGGGCAGGTCAAGTTCGGGGAAGCGATGTTTTTTGGGAACAGCATCAAACAGATCGTCAAGCGATTTGACGCCGACCTCTTTGAGCATCGCATCCCGTTCGTTGGGACTGATGGGAATGTAAGTCATAATAAGCTCCAAGCGATTAGCTTTTAGCTGTTGGCTCTTAGCTAAAAGCTAATCGCTAACAGCTAACCGCTAGCTGCTAATGCGTTCTACCTTCGCAATACTTCTCATACCCCGCGGCATCCATCAACTCGCCAGACGCCGTGCCGCCTTCGATCTTAATCATCCAGCCTTCGCCAAATGGATCAGAGTTGAGAATTTCGGGCTTGTCGGCAAGTCCTTTATTGACGGCGCTGACTTTGCCTGCTGCGGGTGCGTAAATTTCAGAGGAAGCCTTGACCGATTCAACGGAAGCGATGGCTTCGCCCGCTGCGACTTCCTTGCCTTCTTCGACGAGAATTTCAACGAACACAATGTCAGACAACTGGTTCTGGGCATAATCGCTGATTCCGACTGCGCCGTTTTCGGCGTTGAACCATTCATCGGATTTGGCAAATTTGAGGTTGGAAGGTACGTTCATATTTTATTTCTCCTTTGGATTTTTTGGAGTCCAGCGGCTTGCCGCTGAATACGCCAGCAAGCTGGCTGACTCCAGATAAAGTGGATTGGCGAATCAAAAAGGACGTGCAATTATAGAATTGCGCGTCCTCTGTAATTGAACCTGAGAGATTATCCCTTGCGGGATTTACACCGTCGGTGTCTCGATGTTGACTGAGACTTTCCAGAAGTTTTATGCGGAAGCGGGGTCCTTTTGCCTGAGAGTTTCATCTGGTTTCGCCTGTTTCCAGATTTGCACCTTCGGCGCTCGTTGGTGGTCGAGTAGTTGCTGAGCAACGTATCGAGACCACCATTAAGTCTCTTCCCTGCGTACCGTTAAGTTATATTTTGATTCTACGGTTGAGAGGGACGAGAGTCAAGGGATAAATGTAAGCAATTACAAAAGACTTCGGAAATCTTTAAGATTTCCGAAGTCTGGTTGTTACTCTCCCGCAACTTTGCGGATGCGTTTTGGCTTGGCAGGGTCTTCCACCGGCTCAGGCGTCACGGGTTCAACCGGTTCAGCGATGACCGGCTCCACAGAAGCAGGCGGTACTTCGGGTTGCTCCACCACTGGCTCAGGCGCGGCTGGCGCGGAGGGGACTGGAGCGGGCGTGATTGTGGCTGTCCCATTGAGTCGGGCGAAATATTCTTTTACAGTTACGTCGTTATAAAAGATGAGCGCGAGAATGCCGACCACCATCGAAAAGATGTTGCCAATTAAGAAGGTCAGAATCTCAAGGATCGCGATGGTCTGCGAAGGTTGAACGGGTTCAGGCTGTGCGCTTAAAAGTTTTGCCGCGTAAATAATCTCGAACACGCCGAGAATGGTTGGCAGGATCGTAATTGGCAAACAGACGACACCAACGATCGTGCCCAGCGCAGTAGCCGAGGCAATAAATCCCCAAAAGAGATTGATGATGCCGCTGGTTAGGGTCATCACTGCAATGGTTGTGAATAAGCCGGGTTTTTGATTTGGATAAGATGTATTCATTCGTTACTCCTTGTTTTTTGTCTGCAAGATATAACGAATGAAGTGGTGTTTGGTTGCAGATTATTTACGGTTGTTGGAAAGTGAGCAACAGCCCGCCGAGGTAGGTGGCGCCGTTTGAATCTGTGCATGTCGGCGCGGATATGTTTGGGACGAATGAGCCGCCTTCCACCACGCGGATGCTGTAAATGGTATCTGCCTGCATGATGAAATCTGCGTAACCATTGCCAAGCTCGGGCTTGAATCCAGTGAAGAAGCGGTCTTCCCCCTCAGCCCATGTGACGATGATCTCGATGCCCGCCACTTGTCTGCGGCGCGAGTCCGTCAGCGTGAATTGCAATAGTCCTGATTTTAAGTTGACGTCGCAGACTATGTCCTGACCAACGAGCGTGAACGGCGCGCCGATTGTGCGGTTGGGTGTAGCTGTGGGGCGGGGTGTGGCTGTGAAAAGTTGTTGCGGCGCAAGCGGAGTTTGTTCAAATGAGAGGGTTGTTACAACGGTCGGCTCAGAAAATTCCGTGGTCGTTGTTGGCGTTACTTCTTCAGCAAATGGAGTTTCAATCTCCGGCGTTTTGCTGATTGCGGCAAAAGGCGTGCTGACAAAAGGCACGTTCGCGGCAGGTGTCTTTGTGGATGAAATACTTGCAACGCCTTGTTGCAAGTCAGTGGCGAGTTGTGCGAGCGGCTGCACCTGTTCATCTGATTCGCCATTCCCCAGCATTCGTTGCGCCTGGGCGCTGAGTGCGCCAACTGGGTCTGTGTCACTCAGCAGTTCGAGGCGGACGCGGGCGCGGGCAAGATCATGTGAAGATTCATAGGCGGCGGCAATGACGACACGGTATTGGTCTTTGAAGTCTGCGCGCAGGATGGCAGGGCTTGCATCTACATAGGTTACGGGGGAGATCAGCCACGAGTACGCCAGACCAAGCCCAAGGCCGAGAAAAAGTGCGAGGATAATTTGCAGGATCGAGTTACGAAGGAATAGTCTCATGGAGCGTCAATCCCCTGCGGTTGATACTTTTGCATGGCGGTCAGCAAGCCTTGCAGGAGCATTATCTCATCTTGAGTGAAATTATTGTTTGTGGCGTAGTTCAGGGCAGAGGTTACGATTTCGGCTGGCGATTCGCTGCCGAGGATAGCCAGGCGGCGCGCGGCGGTTTCGGGGTCTTGTTCGTTTTGATGAGCTTCTGCCACCATGAGCACATAATCAACGCGGTAATCTTCGCGCAGAATGTTTGGGGTGACATCGGTATATTGGACGGGGGCAAGCACCCAGCCATAGACCAACCCGAGCGCAATGCCAATCAGCGCGGCGATGAAGATCTTGATCCAGTTTGATGAGGTCATGGGGGAGATTATAAACAAAAAGCGGAGAATACTCTAAAGAGTACTGACGAAATATCCGAGCAGGCTACCGGCGGCGCCCAAAGGCTCTTCCTTACCGTTGCTATCTTTCGATCCTGGCGGGATTCGAAAGGCTTCGCCGCGCCGGGCCTGCCCGGACGGGTGCAAGGATACTCGAAGTGTGGGGGAGTGTCAACTTGATTGTTGATTTTCCATGATGGAGAGGAAAACATCAATAAGCCTGGGGTCAAAAAGTTGACCTGATTTTTCGCGCAGGTATCTTATGACTTCCCTGTGCGGCATCTTTTTTCGATAGGGTCGGTCACTGCATAGCGCATCCCACACATCTACAATTGAGAAAAGACGTGCGACGAGGGGTATCCCTTCGCCTTTTAATCCGCGTGGGTATCCGCTTGCGTCCCAGCGTTCATGATGGCAGTAGGGAATTTCTAATGCAGGGCTTAGGTATGTGATGGGCGAGAGCATTTCATACGCATACCGCGGATGTTGGCGCATTTTTTCCCATTCCACCTCATTTAGCGGTCCAGGTTTTTGTAGTATTTCATCTGGGATGCCCATTTTGCCCATGTCGTGCAATAAAGCGCCGCGCCGAATGTGGACAAGCTCTTCAGCAGAGAACCCAAGTGTTTCAGCAACTTTGATGGTTAGTTCTGTGACACGCTGGGTATGTCCTTCTGTTTCGCGGTCTCGCAGGTCAAGCGCGCGTACCCAGCCTTCTATGGTTCTGTCGTAGGCTTCCTGTAGATCATTGTGTGCTGTGTGCAATGCCTTCTCGGCTTTTTTGCGCTCTGTAATGTCACGGGATGCAGTCTGTATCTCGATCACGGAATCAGTTTTCGGGTCGAGGACGGCGCGGGCAGATGATTCCAACCAGACATAATGCCCATCTTTGTGCATCGCCTCGTAGGTGACAGTATGAGTTATGTCGTATCTATTTCCTTTGAGTATGTTTTGGACAAAGAGGCGGTCTTTTTCGTGAATAAGATCAAAGCTGATGGTTCCCGTAAGCTCTTCGGGGGTGTAGCCAAGTATGGTTTTGCAGGCTGGAGAGACATATAACATTTGTCCGTTGACAGACAGACGCGAGATCATGTCGCTGGCGTTTTCGGCAAGCAGGCGGAATTGTGCTTCACTTTCAAGCAAAGCCTTTTCCATGCGGATGCGTTCAGCGCGCGCGCTCCATTGTTCTATGGCACGTTTGGCAAGGTGGGGCATATCGAGCATGGACTCTGACGATTTGACCACGTAATCCAATGCGCCAGATTTGAGCGCTTCGACTGCGATGCGCTCGTTGCCGTAACTTGTCATGAGAATGATGGGGATGGGGAGGGGGTCGTGATGGTTGGGGAGCAGTTCCATGCTTTCGCCGTCGGGCAGCCGCCAATCGGCAATGATGAGCGATGGCTCCTGCTTCAGTATTTGTGCGCGGGCTTCAGTTAGAGATTTTACGCGATGGATTTGGACACGGCCGTCTTGATCTTCAAAGGCGCGTTGAATTAGTTCCGCGTGGGGGTCTTCATCTTCGATTAAAAGGATGTTGATTAAAACTTCTTGCATTGTTTTACTTCCAGTGAGATAACATTAAGGGCGCGGATGTGAATTCCAGCCTAACCAGTAAAAGCCAAGATCATTCATAAGTTTGCTGAAATCTTCGAACCCCACAGGCTTTACAAGATAACTATTGACATGGTGACTGTAGGCGCGGGTAACATCTTTATCCGCTTCGGATGTGGTTAGAATAATGACGGGGATGCTTTGTAGATCTTCCTGTTCTTTGACGATCCGCAATACTTCAAGACCATCCACGCGCGGCAGGCGCAGATCAAGCAGAATCATATGCGGGCGCGGACTGGATTCTGGGTCTTCGTATTCATTGCGCCTGAGCAAATAATCCAGCGCAGTTTGACCGTCTAAAAAATGTTTGATTTTGTTGGCTATGTGGTGATCTTCCATGGTTCGGATCACTAATTCAGCATGGTCTATATTATCTTCCACTAATAAAACAAGGACAGGTTCACCCTCCATCTTTTTCTCCTTTTTTTCTATTGTAAACGATTTGAGAGCCTGACGGTAGTAAACTTTATTGAATATCTACGGCTTTCTCAAGGTAAATTGACAAATCCATGACATGTCGTTGCGAGGCGGTTTTTGCCGAAGCAATTTCCACATATATGGGTGAAACTCTTAAACTTGAAGATTGCTTCGTCGCACAGAACGCTCCTCGCAACGACATTTTTCTAACTTTGCAAAAGCCGTAAATTCACTGATGGACGCTCTTTTGGTGTATACCATCGTGTTATAATTTTAAAATACAACGCAATTAACCTACTTTTACTAACGGAGGTATTCAGATGGAAGTCACAACTCAGGAACTAAAGCATTGCGACTTGATCAAAGTAAACGGCCGCGTAGACAGCGCAACCGCCCCCACTTTTTCCAAAGCGCTTGAAAAAGCAAATGAAGCAGGTCACTTCAAGATCGTCGTAGACATGAGCGAACTTGAATACATGTCCAGCGCAGGCTTTCGTGCCTTGCTTGCCTCCCAAAGAAATTGCAAGCGTTATAACCGTGGTGAATTGGTACTTGTTGCCGTGCCGGAACGTATTCGCGAAGCGCTTGAATTGGCAGGCTTTACAGAACTCTTCAAATCTTTTGACGATTCCATTACCGCTGTTGGCAGTTTCTAAAAGATAAGGATCGATCAAAAATTAGATGCCGCCTCTTCTTATTTGTGAATGGAGGCGGTTTTCAATTTTTTTACTCTTATGCCAAAAATGACTTTCCCAGCCCAATTCGAATTTCTGGATGAGATTCGCGATTTTGTTGCTCAAACTGCTCGTGAGGGCGGATTCGCCGAAAAAGAAATTTATTTCCTCCAACTTGCCGCAGATGAAGCCGCCTCCAATATTATTGAGCATTCATACGAAGGCATTTCCAATGCGAATCTTGATATTACCTGTGACGTGCGCGGAACCATACTGACCATCACCATGCGCGATACTGGCAAGTCATTCGATCCATCCAATATAAAACAGCCCAACCTAAAAGCAGATCTATCCGAACGCCAGATCGGGGGACTTGGCTTATATCTGATGCGGAAACTGATGGATGAAGTCCGTTATGAAGCCAATCCAAAGACAGGTAATTTGCTCACAATGACCAAGCGCAGGGGATAACCGTATGACTACCGCGCCGCGCACTGAACAACCAGAAGCCTGGGACTGGAGTCAACTCGCCAGCCTCGGAGAACAACTTCGCAACGAAGATTCTTTTAGCGCGCAACGTGACCGCATTGTGATCATGACCAGCCACCTCATCAAAGGCACGGTGGATGTCTGGTTGAACGAGAACGTCTTTCGTCTGCCAGATTGGGAAGACGGGCGTGTTTTCCCGCTACATCCTGAATTGGATGGAATGAAACTGGCCATCAAAGCCGGCAAACTTTTTGTACAAAAGGGGAAGAAAGACAGCGCAAACCGCCCCGCCTTTGCCTCGATCCCGCTCAACGATCATGGGGTTACGCTGGGAGCGATTCAGATCACCCGTCCCAAGGGTCCCGCTTTTTCTGACGAAGAGTTAAATCTGCTTCAAGGCATTGTACAGATCGTAGCCGTCAGCCTGTTCGCCTCGCACCGCGCCGAAGTGGAACAATTTCGACTTAGGCAACTTAGCCTTGTCCGCGCAGTCAGCACGCAGATCGCCAACGTCCTCGATCTTGACGAACTATCCAGGCGCGTCACCGAACTGATTCAAACCACATTTAATTATTATTATGTAGCCATCTTCACTTTGGAATCGAATTCCAAAGTTTTTCGTTTCCGTTCCAGCGCAGTCGCGCCGCGCAAAGGTAGAAAGAAAGCCTCGATCGCGCTCGAAGTCGAAATCGGACAGGGATTGATCGGCGAAGCCGCCCTGCACGGCCAGAAGATCGTCTGCGACGATGTCCGCGCCGATGCCCGCTATCGTTTCATTGACAGCCTGCCTGAGACAAAATCCGAAGTGGTCATCCCGCTAAAAATCGAAGACCGCGTGCTGGGCGTGTTGGATGTGCAAAGCAACCAGCTTCACGCTTTTCATCCAAACGACCTGCTGATCCTAAATGCGTTGGCAGATAATATTGCCCAGGCTGTGCAAGGCGCACACCTATACAGCGGATTGCGCCGCCGCGCCGACCAACTGATGCTGGTTTCAGAAGTGAGCAAGAGCGTCACCTCGACCCTTGATCTGTCTGAACTCATGCGCGATGCGGCTGCGCTGATCCATGAAAAATTTGGGTTTCCCCACGTTTCATTATTTACGGTACACCCCAACAGAAGGATCATCGCCTACGAAGCGGGCAGCGGCAAGCGCAGTAAAAAACTGGAAGGTTATACAATTTCCCTGGACAACACCAAAGGGATTATGGTCTGGGTGGCGCGGCTTGGCAAAACCATTCTCGTTAATGATGTAACCGCAGATGATCGTTATATCCCTTCGCCGCTGCCCCCAAAGAATACGCGCTCTGAATTATGCGTGCCGCTGATCTTTAACGATAAAGTGGTTGGCTTGCTGGATATTCAATCTGATAATACCAATGCCTTCACAGAAGACGACCAAATGATGTTCGAGGCTGTGGCCGATACCATGGCGGCGGCCATTCGCAATGCGGATTTATACCGCTCGGAGCAATGGCGCCGACAGGTATCGGACAGCCTGCGCGATGTGGCGGGGCTGGTTTCAGATAATGTGGGCGTGGACGAAGTGCTGGAGATGATCCTCTCGGAATTGGATCGCAACCTGCCGATTGATATTTCTGCCATTTGGCTTTTGCAGGATGACGAGCTGTGCCTCTCCGCGGTGCATGGCGTGGATGCGAATCAACTTGAAAGCGTGTGCATCGCCAACCCTGATGCGATCTATGCCATGGCTGAGGCGTTAATGTCAGATGTGCCCATTATCCGCCGCCCCGATGAAGCAATTTGGCCTTCTGGTTTAACAGCAGGTTACGAAAATAATTATTCTTCCATAGCCGCGCCGCTGCGCGTGGGCGACCGTCCGTTGGGGGTGATGACCCTGGCGCATCATACAGCGGGGCGATATGGTCACGAGGCGCAAGCCATCACGACCACGTTTGCAAGTTACGCCTCGGTGGCGATCGAGAACGCGCGTTTATATGATGCCGCACAGGAACAGGCGTACGCATCTGCGGCATTGTTGCAGGTGGCGCAGGCGGTGGTGAGTTTGAATGATCTGGATGAAATTCTCGCTTCCATCACGCGCATCATGCCGATCCTCGTGGGTGTTCAGCGCGTGGCGCTGTATCGCTGGGATGCAGAACGCGAGTCGTTTACGACTTCACATCGCAACGCATATGGCTTTTCGGACGCGCAGCGTGAAGAATTGGTGATGACTGATAAGGAATTCAAGCTGGGCGATTTTCCGCTGCTTGATTTTGCGCGCGAGCAAAGTTGCACGATTACGCAGGCCCTAAAACTCAAAGCTGAACCCATATCCTGGCTGGAGATTCAGCCTGAGGCGGCGAGTGAAGCGGATGTGGCGAATGCCGATCGCCTGCTGATGGCTGTCCCCATTTCCATCAAAAACGATTTGTTCGGCGTGATGCTGATCGAGGAGGCTGAGAACGGCCGCCGCTTCCGCTCGCGCCGCATCGAGATTATTAATGGCATTGCCCAACAGGCTGCGCTTGCGATTCAAAATGATCTTTTGCAGCAGGAGATGGTGGTGCGCGAACGCCTTGAAACTGAGGTGCAACTGGCGCGTCAAATTCAGCAGACGTTCATCCCGCAGTTTTTGCCGACCCATGCCGCGTGGCAATTTGCGGCGCGCTGGCGAACGGCGCGGCAGGTGGGCGGTGACTTTTATGACGTGATCGAATTGCCAAATAATAAGCTCGGTCTTTTCATTGCGGATGTGGCGGATAAGGGTATGCCGGCGGCGTTGTTCATGGCGCTCACGCGCACGCTGGTGCGGGCGGCGGTCAACGAGCAGCATTCTCCAGTGGACGTTTTGCGGCGCGTGAATGACCAGCTTTTGCCAGACACGCGTCAGGGCATGTTTGTGACAGCGGTCTATGGCGTGCTGGATACCGAGAGTGGTGATTTTACTTTTGTGAACGCGGGGCATAATCCGCCGTTTTGGGTGAAGGCAAATGGCGGCATAGAAAAACTGACCCGCACCGCCATTGCATTGGGCGTGGTCGAACAGCCGCGGATGCAGGAGCGCACGATCTCACTCGCGCACGGGGATACGTTGCTGCTTTACACCGATGGATTGACCGAAGCCTTCTCGCCTGCCGGGGAATTATTTGGTGAAACGCGCCTGATGGATGCGCTTGCTGCCATTCAAAACCACACCGCCGATGAAGTTCTTGTTTTGGTGGAGCATCGCTTGAATGAGTTTATTGAAACCGTTCCGCTGGGGGATGATCTGACGATGCTGTCGGTAAAGCGGGTCTGAGAGACTGTTTAATAACAGCAATTCCAAATCTAAAATTTCTGACACCGCCAAGGATCTTGATTTTGCTGTTTTGTCAAACCGTCCACGAATTTTCCACGAATAAACGAATGTCGGCCCACAAATTCGAGCATTCGTGAGCTATTCGTGGATGGTTGGTGGTTCAA
>CAMCQT010000146.1 GCA_945877125.1 Candidatus Brevifilum fermentans
GTCCATGAATGGCATATCGTCACGGTTGAATAATGCTTCAAGCGTGATTTCATTTTCACGGCGGCTCAACACCACGCCTTCATATTGCCAGGTGATTTCATCTGCGAGGTTTTTCTTCAAGACTTTCATGCGAGACATTCCACTTGAACTTTCACGCGGATGATTTGACCGACCTTCGGTGCCTCTTTTAAGTGGATGACAAGCCCGCCTCTTAATTTAACCTGAAGTTGATCCTGCTTAAATAGCACATCCTCCACCTTGAGTTTTATCTCGTCACCCTCACCCCTAGCCCCTCTCCCAAAAACGGGAGAGGGGGACTGTTTTAGAAGTAACGAAACTTTTTCGTCCACTGAATGTTTATGCTCACATTTCACATTGAATACGCCAAAACTCGTTTTCACCTTCCACCTTCTGCCTTCTGCCTTCTGCATTCTTCCTTCGATGACGTTGCCCATCCCCAACATGCGCGCTGCCCATGCTGATTTGGGATTCGTCCAGACTTCATCTGGCATACCGTCGCGGATGATTTCGCCGTCGTGTAAAAACAGGATGCGGTCTGCAATGGTGAATGCTTCGTCCTGATCGTGGGTGACGTAGATGGCGGGGATTTTTGTCTTATGCAAAATGGCACGTATTTGATTCAACAAATCTTCCTTCAAAGATTTATCCAATGCACCGAGAGGTTCATCAAACATCAAGAGGCGCGGACTTGGTGCGAGGGCGCGGGCGAGTGCCACACGCTGCTGTTCACCGCCTGAAAGGTCGGTCACTTTACGTTTTTCAAAGCCTTGTAGATTAACCAGTTCCAGCATTTCGGCGACGCGACTTTGGAGTCCGACAGCTTGCTGTCGAGACATGCCAAGCAGCAAGCTGCTTGACTCCAGAGCTTTCATTTTCAACCCAAACGCGATGTTATCAAAAATGTTCAGGTGAGGAAAAAGCCCATAGTCTTGAAAGACCAGCCCAAAGTCGCGGGCGTGAGGCGGAGTCTGGGCGAGGTCAATCTTGTTAAACAGAATCTGTCCACTTTCAGGAAACTCCAGACCAGCGATCATCCGCAAGAGGGTTGATTTTCCGCTGCCAGATGCTCCAAGCAGACAGATGGTTTCGCCCTGTGAAACGGAAAATGAAATGCCGCGCAAGAGCGGTTTGTTTTCGTAGGATTTGAAGAGGTCTCGGATTTCGAGCATTTTAGAATTCTCCCGAATTGGGCAGACGAAGTTTTTCGATGATCAGAATTGCAAGCGTGGTGAGCAGCATCAGCAGAGTCGCCATCGCCATCGCCTGACCAAAGTTGAGTCCGCCTGGCTGGGACAGGAATCGTTGAATGGCAATCGGGATGGTCGGGTACTCGGGGCGAGTCAGCAGAAGGGTCGCGCCAAATTCGCCGAGCGAAACGGTGAAAGCAAAAGTAGCGGCACTGAGCGTGGCGCGCGAAAGGATTGGAAAATCCACGGTCTGCCAAACACGAAACGGCGACGCGCCCAAAGTGGAGGCGGCTTGACGCAGTCGCTCGGGAATGGATGCAAGCGCAGGTTGAAGCGTGCGAATGACAAATGGCAACGCAACGAGCGTGTGCGCGATGGGAACGAACCACGGCGAAGCAAGTGAGCGACCAAAGGAAATAATGAAACCCAGACCAAGCATAACCGCCGACGCGCCGAGCGGAAGCATGATGAGCGGGTCAAGAAACTTTTCGAGGCGGGTCGGTTTGGCGAGCGCGTACGCGGCGGGATAGCCAAGCGCAAGCGAAAGAAAAACTGTCAGGCTGGCGTATCCAAGCGAGTTGGCGGCGGCTTGAATCGGCGGGACGTAAAATAATGATCCGCGGCGGTTGATGAAAAGTTCTTTATAGTAATCGGTGGTGAATCCGTATTGAACTTCGCCGCGCTGACCACGATCCGCTTCGAGGCGGGTTAGGGAGCGGATGGGGAGGGAGATCAAAGGCAGGAAGAAAAAAGTAAACAGTGAGCAGTAAACAGTAAAAACGAAAGCGCGTTCACGGATAGTTTTGGGTGGGCGAGCAAGTGAAAACCTTGGCGCGGTCTGGGTGGTGACTTGGTTGATGGTGCGGGTGTAGAGAATGGAAAAGATGAGCGTGAATATCAATTGAACAATCGAAAGCAATGCGGCGAGCGGCAGGTTGGGAAGTTTGAGGACGCGCAGATAAATTTCCACTTCGAGGGTTGAGAAGTTCGAGCCGCCCAATAAAAGGATTACACCGAAGCTGGTGAAGTCAAACATGAAGACGAGCAATGCGGCGGCAAGCAAGGATGGGCGAAGCAATGGCAAGGTGATATTTTTCCACACGCGAAAGGTATCCGCGCCGAGGGAGCGGGCGGATTGCTCCAGTTTTGGGTCAAGGCGCGAGAGGGCGTTGCCGACGATGCGGATGACGATGGTGGTGTTGTAGAAAACATGGGCGGACAAGATAAGAGAAAAGGATGAAGGATGAAGGATGAAGGATGAAGAAAAGAAAGAGAATAAGCCGTGATTGCCGACTAGCGCGTTGAAACTTGAGGCGACTACGACGGTGGGAAGCATGAAGGGAACTGCGGTTAATGCACGGAGCAGGGATTTGCCGCGAAAGTCGAAGCGGGAAAAGAGGATGGCGGACGGAATGCCGAGGACGAAGGTTAATATCGTGGAGAGAGTGGCTTGATAAAAAGTGAAACTTAATGTGGATAGGATTAATTGAAAGTTTGCTTTGGTAAAGGCAGAAGTGTTGAATGCGAGAAACAGTATTTTAGAAAGCGGGAGGAAGAAAAATGAAAGCAGAAAGAGGATGGGCGCGAGCCAGAGGAGAATACGAAAAAACCACGGAGACGCGAAGGCACGGAGAAATTTATTCCTCAGTGTCTCCGTGTCTCCGTGGTTTAAAATTTTATTCTGCATTTGTATCGAGTTGTCGGGTTACAAACCCGATCTACTTCATCGCCTGTGTCCAGTCTTCGATCCAGGAATCACGGTTGGATGCGATCTCTGAATAGGAAAGTGCGGCGGGACTTTCTGCAACCTGTGCGAATTTGACAAAGACATCAGGAAGTTTCGCGTTTTTATTTACTGGATAGACGAACATATTCAGCGGCATATCTTCCTGGAATTTTTGGCTTAACATAAAATCCACAAATTTTTGTGCGAGGTCACGGTTCTTTCCATTCTTCAAAATGCCGACGAACTCGATCTGACGGAAGCACATGTCTGAGGCAACGATGGAAGCGGTGGGGGATTCGGTCAACGGTTCGGCGGCGAAGAACACTTCCGCGGCGGGGCTGGAGGCGTAGGAAACAACCATCGTCTGCGCTCCCTTGCCTGAAGAAGCGGAGAAGTTGGTGTAGTACGCCGTCTCCCAGCCATCGACAACGACAGCGCCATTTGCTTTCAGGCTTTTCCAATAATCAAGATAACCGTCGCCGAAGTGGGCGCGGGTGGCGAGCAGGAAGGCAAGTCCGGGCGAGGATGTAGCGGGATTTTCCACGACCAGCAAATCTTTGTATTCTGGCTTCGCCAAATCTTCAAAAGTCAGCGGGACGGGTAAATTATTTTCAGTGAAATAATTCTTATCGTAGTTGATGCAGACATCGCCATAGTCCACGGGTAGGGCGCGGTTGGATGAATCAATTTTGAATTCATCGGCAATGTCAGCCAGCATGGGCGATGGATAGGTTTCAAAAATATCCGCGTTGAGGGCGCGCGAGAGGAAGGTATTATCCACGCCGAAGAGCACATCCGCGAGCGGAGCATCTTTGGTGAGGATGGCTTGATTAATCACAGCGCCCGCATCGCCGCTTTGGAGGAAGACGACCTTTGCGTTGTTATCCGCTTCAAAGGTTTTGATCACATCTTCACCAATGGCGAAAGAGTCGTGGGTCATGATGGTGATGGTTTGGGGGGCGACGGGGGTGGGAGTGCAGGAGGCAAGGAATAAAGTAAAAAGTAAGAAGTAAAAAGTGATACGTTTCATAATTAAACTCCAGTTTTCGTTGTAACAGGTGACAGTCACTTTAAAAGTGACTGTCACCCTGCTTATCGATACGTTGATGGACGATGAGCAGCAAGCCAGATTTGATTTGAACAGTTGCCGTACCGCCTGTCATTTCGTTGCTGATGCCGCGTGTTTTATGCGGATACAAGGTCTCGTCCTGCAAATGCCACTTGAGGTTGGTCGTGACGACGCCCGTGACTTCTCCCTGCCAGGGAATGAGCGAGACGAGATCGCCCGCCGCGCCATTGATTTGAACGTGGTCGTCGCAAAAGAAAACCTCTTCGATGCCGTCGTCAAGGCGAATGAGGAATGAAGAATGAGGAATGAAGATTGGGCTGATGATGAGGGCGATGTTGCCGAGGGTTTGGTCGAGGCGGCCACCGAGGGCGGCGAGAATGATGACTTGTTCGGGATTCAAAGTCAGCGCGTGTTGAATGGCTAATTCGAGGTCGGTTTCGTTTTTGTCCGCGGGGAAGCGGAGAAGTTCACCGTTGAAGGTTTGAAGGTTGAAGGTTGAAGGAAGTGAATCCATATCGCCGATGATGATGTTGGGCGTGAGTCCCAGCGCGAGGGCGTGGCGCGTGCCGCCGTCTGCGGCGATGATGAAGTCGTCGTCATGCAGAAGGGCGCGGGCTTTTTCCAGATCGGGCAGGTCGCCGTTGGCAAAAATGATGACTCGATTCATTATTGGCACTTTCCATAAAGATGGAGATTGCTTCGTCGCTCACTATCGTTCGCTTCTCGCAATGACATAAAAAAATCCTCCGAAGGCGGAGGATGGCTTTTTGAATCAAGAGTCCCTCCGCTGGTATTAACCAGATCAGGTAGTGCGGGTCGAGCGAAAAATACGCTCCTCTCAGCCTGTCGGGCAGGCTCCCCGTTCAATTGTGAAATCAGTATATGACCGTGACCGACGGATGTCAAGTCAGAAAATCATTCTTTCATTCGATGTTGTCGAATTTGCTCAAATACTCCTCATCATCATTTTCTGCGCCCAGGTATTGCGTCTCGTATTCGCGGAGCAATTTCTTCAATTCAGACAGCGCCTCATCCCTGCTGTTGGCAACCCTGCCATATTTCCGAATTGCATTGAAGACTTCGTAATGGATGCCGCTGTACCCTGCCCCTGTGCCGCCCGATTGCACCCTATCCCATGCGTCGGAATACAACTGCGACAAAGCGTAATATTCAGCCGATGATGTTATGGAGTTCGCGCTCTTCGATGAGTTCAGCGACATGGGTCTCCTCCAACTTTTCAAGTTGTTTCATCAGGTTGATTTTGAGGCGCTTGACCTCATCTTGCAATTGCTCGAATGTGGCAGGGCGAATATCGGGGTCGAAATGAATTTCGGGGAAATTGCGCTGAAAAATATTCTTTACCAGCAAAACCTGATACGCCATCTGCTCGCTATCCATTTTGCCAACATCTTTCAGCACGCCCGTATAAATTAAATTATTGTCAATATACAAGCCAATATAATCGCCAGGTTTCATATCGCTCCTTGTTAATAACACAAATTCTATCATAGCCACAAAATGCGCTACGTCGTCAAAAAGACATAAATCTCCTTCGGTCCATGCACGCCGATGGTCAGGGTCATTTCGATGTCTGCCGTGCGCGAAGGTCCCGTGATGAAAACCGCCGCGCTTGTATTTTTTACAAAGCGCAGCGCAGCGGGCAGGGAAGGCAGAATATTGGATGACTTCAAGATTACGATGTGGATTTCTGGAAGCAGCGACGCTTTGAGCGGATCGCCCGCCCCATCCACGATCAACACCGACCCTGTATCTGCCAGCCCACAAATGGCATTTGTCACGCCGACAGTGATCTGCGGATCAGGTTCGTGGGTGAATTCAATACTTGCGGCGCGCAAAAGAATTTCATCCAGCGTATTTGGCTCAAGGTGAATTTTGTCCACGCCGCGCGATTTCAATAATTGGATCACATCCAGTGTCGGGTTGTGAGTGGAGTGAACATGCCCGCCAAGCGCGGCAAGTTCAGTGGAAAATTGGATGTCGAAAAGCGGCAGCGTATTTGAATGGGCTGGCGTGAATCGCGGTTTCGAAAGTTTGTAGACCGGACGATTTAACAATTCGCCATCCACCGATGTATTTTTGTATCCATCCCGAAACGTCTTCCCAGCGAATCTTGGAAAGTCCTTGCTTAGTCCCCAGCCGGTAAACGCGGGCAGACGAACCCAGCGCGAAATCGGAGACAGCAGAAAAGTTCCCAGCGAGGCGAATTTTTGAGAAACAGCAAACAGCCACGGGCGAGTCGCGACGCGGGCGAATAGTTGCAAACCAAATCTGGTTGAGGAGGAAAGTCCAGCCCCCCCCTCACCCCTAGCCCCTCTCCCCGAGGGCGAGGGGGACATATCAGCCCGCACGCGAGTCAACAACTTGGGCAGGTCAATATCCACAGGACAAACTTCCTTGCACGCGCCGCACAACGACGAAGCCTGCGCGAGTTGGACATAATTTTCGCCGAGCAAGCCAGGCGAAATGACCGAGCCGATGGGACCCGGATACGGCGCGATGGACAGGTCGCTGCCGATGTAGGCGTGCCCGCTCAGTTCGCGGAAAACAGGGCAGGCGTTGAGGCACGCGCCGCAGCGGATGCAGTACAGCGATTCTTTGAGCGGAGAATTTCGCAAGCGGCTGCGCCCGTTGTCGAGCAAAATCAGGTGACGCTGTTGGTTGGGAAGCGGCTTATGAAGCAGTTGGGTGTAGACCGTGAGCTTTTGTCCCGTTGCGGAGCGCGGCAGAAGCGAAAGCATGAGCGCGAGATCATCGAGATTGGGGACGAGGCGTTCCATGCCCATCAGCGCAATGTGGACAGGCGGCAGGGTGGTGACCATGCGCCCGTTGCCTTCGTTGGTGACGAGACAAATGCCGCCTGTTTCAGCCACGCCAAAGTTGACTCCGCTTAAACCGATGTCGGCGGTCAGAAAGACTTCGCGCAAAACTTTGCGGGCGGTGGCGGTCAGCGTGGGAATATCGGTGGTGTAGGGGATGCCCAGTTTTTCGTGGAAGAGTTCGCCAACCTGCTCTTTTTTCAAATGCGCGGCGGGGGTAATGATATGGCTGGGTCTTTCGTGACGCAGTTGCACGATGTACTCGCCGAGGTCGGTCTCGATAACTTCGATGCCTTCTTTTTCCAGTGCATGATTCAATTCGATTTCTTCGGAGACCATGCTTTTGGATTTGGCGATAAGAACAGAATTCACCAGAGATGAACGGAGATGAACGGAGATTTCTTTTTGGTTTTCTCTGTGTCTCTGCGGTGATTCTTTTGAAATATCCAAAACAATTTGGATCGCCTCTGCCGCATCTTTTGCGCGATGGATGATGACACCGTTTTCCTCGTTCTTGGCAATGAACTGTTCGAGATACTTGTCGAGATGATCGATCACATCGGCGCGGACGGCGTGGGCGCGCTGGCGTCTTTCGCGCCAATCGGGGATCGATTCAAACGCGAGGGCGCGCCCTTTCAAACGGCGCTCGGTGTTGTTGTCTAGCGCAATCTGAAGATTTTCGTTATTAATTGATTCAAGAATTCTTTGGCGAAATGTGTTCATGGGTTTCAGGTTTTGGGTTGGAAGGTTGGAAGGTTGCAGGTTGAAAGGTTATATTCACTTCTCACTTCTCACTTTTCACTTCTCACTTTTCACTTCTCACTTCTCACTTTTCACTTCTTCACTTCTCACTTCTTCACTTCTCACTTTTTCCTTCTCACCAATTTCTCAACACTTCGGCGATGTGCATCACTCTCTGAGATTTGCTTGCGCGATGAAGTCCGCCTGCGATGTGCATGAGGCAGCCCGCATCGGTCACGACCAGGGTGGGGGATTTTGTCGCTTCAAGGTTGGTGATCTTACGCTTTAGCCATTCTGCGGATAATTCAGGATGCTCGACAGACATGATGCCGCCGAAGCCGCAACATTCTTCTGCGTGAGGCAGTCCGACGAGCGTTGCACCTTTTACGTTTGCCAGCAGGGCGCGCGGTTGCCTGTCCACGTTGATTCCGCGCAGGGTGTGACAGGATGGATGATAGGTCAGCATACCGTTCCACTTTGCGCCGAGGTCGGTCACGCCAAGTTTATCCACAAGATATTCGGTGAATTCATACGTCCGCGCGGCTAACGCTTTGGCTCGCGGATACCAGACCGAATCCCCTTCAAATAGTTCGGGATAATTATGGCGGAACATGTGAGCGCAGGAGCCAGACGGTGTGACAATATCTCCCGTTGTCTTCTCAAATACTTTGATCGTGTGCTCGGCGATGGCGCGTGCATCTTTGCGGAGACCCGCGTTGAAGGCAGGCTGTCCGCAGCAGGTTTGCTCGCGGGCGAAGTCCACGCCAATGCCGAGACGGTGGAAAATATCCACGACAGCTTGACCAGTTTGAGGGAAGAAGGAGTCGACAAGACAGGTGACGAAAAGTTGGACTGTGGTCATAAGTCCATTTTAATCCCAAAACTAAACAACGCGCCCAACTCGGCTATCGAGTTGGGCGCGTTGTTTAGTTTTTTTGGATCGCGGAGTTTAGTTCGCAATGTAAAGCAGACTGAAGTCTGCACTCCAGTAAAAGTTAGCCAAACGAAATTCCCAGGTCTTTGGCGGTCAGCACAATGTCTGAATCCATCGGCACCATTTTCATTTTACCTATGGCGTCTTCGATCGGCACATATTTGACCTGCGGCGGGTCGAGCGCAACCATCACGCCAGCCTGTCCATCTTCCAAACCACGGATGGCGGCAGCGCCAAAACGCAGGGCGGTCAGGCGGTCGAACGAGGTGGGAGAACCTCCGCGCAACAGATGACCAAGAACCACCACACGTGTTTCTTTTCCTGAAATGGCATGGATTTCAGCCGCCACTTTTTCGCCGATGCCGCCCAGACGCTCAGCGCGACCCGCTTCATGTTCCACCACCGACACCCCGCCGCCAATGGGTGAGGCGCCTTCTGCCACCACCACGATGGTGAATTTGTTGCCGCGCGCATCGCGTTCCTTGATTTTTTCAACGACTTTGTTGATGTCGTAGGGTCTTTCAGGGATCAGGATCACATCGGCAGAACCAGCCACACCTGAGTGCAGAGCGATCCAACCGGCGTAACGTCCCATCACTTCCACCACCATAACCCGTCCGTGTGAAGCCGCGGTTGAATGCAGGCGGTCAAGCGCTTCGGTGGCGAATGCCACAGCGGTATCAAAACCGAAAGTGACGTCTGTCTTGTCGAGGTCATTGTCAATGGTCTTGGGAACTGAGATCAGGCGCAATCCCTTTTGGGAAAGAACGCTTGCAATCGCCAGTGAACCATCGCCGCCGACAGTGATCAGCGCGTCAATGTGGTGCAGGCGAAATCCCCGAACGATCTCGTCAGTGCGATCCACTTCCTCGATGGTTCCATCAGGGCGCGTAATTGGATATTTGAGCGGATTATTGCGATTGCTCGTTCCAAGAATAGTTCCGCCCAAATGAGTAATTCCGCTCACTTTTTCGCGAGTCAGTGGAATAAAGCCTCCACCCGGATATTCCTCTGGGGATAATATTCCGTGAAAGCCGTCAAGGACACCGTACACTTCCCATCCGCGCGTGTGTGCTGAAAGCGCAGCCGCACGAATGACAGCATTCAAACCGGGGGCATCGCCGCCGCCAGTACTGATCGCTATTTTTTTTATTTGCGTATTTTGATATGCAGACATAAAGTTTCTCCGTATGATTATTTAATTTCCAAGCTGGATTATAGTACTGATTTGAGATAAGCCGGTTAATAAATACAGTTGACGAGCGGCTTTGCCAAGGGCACTGCCTGTTTCGGCGCGCTAAAAATCGCCGGCACCAAATCAGCAATTCCCGATATGAAAAATATTATCCACAGATTGCGCAGATTTAGCAGATTTTTGTAA
>CAMCQT010000147.1 GCA_945877125.1 Candidatus Brevifilum fermentans
GGTCAAAACCTTTAACGCGAATTTTGCGAATGGGGCGAATGGCGCGAAAAAATTCGTATTATTCGCTCAATTTGTGTAATTCGCGTTAAGTTTTTGGCTCTTTGAAAGCACCAAGTATTCAGCCTGCACACTCTTTACACATGAGCCAAAAACATTATCCACAGATTGCACAGATTTAGCAGATTTTTCTTTTAAATCTGTGTAATCGGCGAAATCTGTGGATGAATAAAAGCCATACTGAGAATTGCTGTGACAAAAAGGATAGCCCTTTATTTAACACCAAGACACCAAGAAGCAAAGACTTCTTGGTGTCTTGGTAGCTACCCCCCAGACGACTAGCCACTCTTTTTTATGCGATCAACTTCCGCCGATGGTTGCTTTGATAATCAGGTTGTATCCTGCCGTTTCAAAAGCGGATGCAACTTTATCCTGGAGTTCCTTGCCCGGGGTCAAAGCGATCATGTAGCCGCCCCGTCCGCCGCCTGTGACTTTGGCTCCCAAAGCCCCATTTTCAAGAGCCAGCTTGCAGAGGTAATCCAAAATTTCGTGAGACATATCCAGATCAACCAGAAGTTTGTGGTTTTCTGTCAGGATTTTACCCACCTGTTCCAGATCACCGGCTTCAAGCGCCCGTTTCATATCCGCGCCCTGAGATACGATGGTCTTGAGACGCGACGCAAAAAGTTCAGCATTATCCTTCTTTTGCACTTCGATAAATTCATCTAGGGCGGCTGTGTTGGCGGTGATGCCGCTGTTGCACAATACAATTTCAAAGGATTTCGGAGTTTTGATTCTTTCAAAATGTTGTTCGCCGTCTTTCAACCAGAAACGAAGCAACCCGCCGTAAGTCGAGGCGGTGTTGTCCACGCCGCTTGCAACTCCGTGATAGGGAAATTCTCCCTGCCAGGCGACGCGGTTGATCTCTTCGATTGGATAACCTAAATTGAATTCTTCGTTTAAGGCGCGTGCGAGCGAAACGCAACTGGCGGCGCTGGCGCCGACTCCGCTTCCTGCAAGCAAGTTTCCGCCGACGGTAATCTTGATCGGATTCTTTTTGACATCGAAGTTCATCACTTCGAGAATTCTGTTGATCGAGCCAACCTGCTGTTCCTTTTTCTTTTCCTTGTACCCGGGAACCTCGATGCGATTATCTTCCAGCACCCAGCCTTCGCCGTCGATTCTTTCGACAGTTGTCACTGTTTCGAAGGAAATTGCCGAGACAATCGCCGGCACTTCATCCAGCACGAATTGATCGCCGATCAAAATTGTTTTTCCAAAACCAGTTCCTTGAGCCATTATGATTCTCCTTTTAGAATTTTTTCCATTCCTTCAATCAGCATTTCTTCTTTGCCAATTGCCACGGTGGTGGCAGCCGTCAGGGTATGGCAGGCGTCAGAAAATCCGCCAAGTTTGTTGGTCGCTTCGGGGAGGAATATATTGAGTCCCATGGCTCTGCCTGCTCTGATTTCCTCTTCGAGATAATGAGAAGCCCGCATGGAAATCTTGACTTCGTTAAATGTAATCGCGCCGAAGCCTGGGATTTCATCGGGGATAACTTGAAAGCCTGCGAGGTATTTCAGGGGATCGATCAAGTCCGTGTCCTTAATCGCATCACAGAATGCCCCGATCATTTTTACGCCCATTGGGAAGAAGCGTTCTTCGACATTAAACCACTGGATATGAGGCTCTTGTTTTAACTCGCCAGCGCGCAGCCTTGCGATTTGTTCATTAAATATCTTTGTTCTGATAATCTTTAATTCTTCCACCATGCGGTCTGACTCTGACGAAACGCCTTCGAGGCAAACCCTGACCCCCATGTCTGGTCCGTTTTGGTAATAGCCGACTCCGCCTAAAATATCGAGGTAGTCGCCGAATTCAATCACGGGGATTTGACCTTTTGGACTATTCAGCAGATATTGCTCGCCGGTCTCATGTTTCCTGATCTCCATCCGTCCCTGTTGAACGGCTTCGAGTGCGGCTTCGCGGTTCTCGCTGACCAACTCTCCGTCCACAAAAAAACCGTCAGCAACCGCGCCCACAGCTGCAATATGAGCCATGTCACGATTAATCGGGTCGAGGGTCAGCGCAAAAAGATAGCAGGTCGTCGAGCCGGAAATATCGCGGTCGCCTTTCAATCCAAACAGATCAGGGTCAAGGTTGTGAACTCTCGGGTCGGTGGAGGCTTCAGCGACATGATGATCCAGAATCAGCGTTAGGTTTCTGCCGTTGTTCAAATCAGAAAGCATGGGCGCGATTCTGCCCGCAAAATCGGCAAAGATCAGAATTTTCCCCTCTTGTTCGTAAATCTTTTTTAGCACTTTGGGATATGGCTTTTCCAACGAGAAGCGCCGAACTTCGTATCCCTGCCTTTCAAAGGCACGGGTGAGGATGGCGCCCGAGGTAAGTCCATCGGCGTCGTTGTGGTGAAAGACCTGAACCGTCTTTTCAGGCATTTGCCTGACTTCCTGAATAGCACGTTCCATCGCGGTGATTAAGTTGTTTAACATGATCCTCCTTGTATCACGAACGTAGGTCACGTTTGCAACGTGACGTCACGCTAAAAGCGTGACCTACATTTTCCAGAAAATTTATTGGGACTTATGCGCTTTGAGCCAATCGGCAATTGCGCGTAAATCTGCGAATGTGTAAGTTGGCTGGAAAGGCGATTGGGCAAGGTCTTCGCTGGTGGTTTCACCGCTCAATACCAGGCAGGTTGTGATGCCAGAGGTCTGCCCGAGAGCAATATCTGTGTAGAGGCGGTCACCCACCATTGCCATTTCTTCGATGGGAAGTCCATACTTTAATGCCACGGCATCCACGATCATACGATTGGGCTTGCCCACGACCAGGTCAGGTTCACGGCCGGTGGCGGCGCGGACAAAGGCGATCATGGCTCCAATGTCGGGCATATATCCAGTTTCGGTGGGACAGTTGAAGTCGGGATGAGTGGCGATGTACGGCAGTCCGGCGCGGACGAAGTCACATAATTTCCAAAGTTTTTGATAGGTGAGTGTGGTGTCAAATCCCAATACAACCAACTGCGGATTATTTTCTTCGAGTTGAAAGCCATGCTCGCGGAACTCATCTTCAAGCGCGGGTGTCCCAACCACATAAACGGAAGCGGCAGGATGTTCTTTGGCAACATAAAGTGCGGTAGCTTCTCCGGCGGTGAAAACTTTTTCCTCTTTTGTAGGCAGCCCAAGCCGTGTGATCTTTTCGGCATAAATCCCGCGGTGTTTTGAGGAGTTATTAGTCAGGAATAAATAATCCAGCCCCATTTGATTTAAGGTATCAATAAAATACAGGGAGCCGTCGATGATTTCATCTCCAAGATTGAAGGTTCCATCCATATCGAGCAGAAAACATTTTACGTTCAGTAAAGGTTCGTTGTTCATGAGTTGTCACCGAGTTGGGTTGGAATTTTTTGATGTCCGCGCTTATGTTTACTTGTTTTGTAGTGAAAAATTGATATTTTCAGCGATTATACATCTTTTCGTTTATAATCCTGCCACTATGAAACTATCGGTCATAATCCCTGTTTATAATGAAGTTGAGAGTATTCAAGTCATTTTAAAACGTGTGCAGGATCAAAAGCTTGTCCATGAAATCATCGTTGTAGACGATGGGTCAATGGACGGCACACGCGACGTCTTAAAAGAATTGGACGGAAAGGATGGCGTACGGGTCATCCTGCATGAGCACAACAAAGGCAAAGGCGCGGCTGTCCGCACCGGCATGGCGGCGGCATTAGGTGACATTCTGCTGATCCAGGATGCCGATCTGGAATATGATCCGCGCGATTACGCTATCCTGCTAAAACCGCTCAACGAGGGCGTCGCGGATGTGGTCTATGGTTCGCGTTTTTTGGGCGGCTCGCACCGTGTGACCATGTTCTGGCACATGGTAGCCAACAGAATGTTGACCTTCATGACGAACATTCTGTACAACACCATTCTGACCGACATGGAAACCGGCTACAAAGTCTTCCGCCGCGAAATTCTGGATGGCATGGTGTTACACGCCAACAGTTTTGACTTTGAACCTGAGTTCACCGCCAAAATACTCAAGCGCAACTTCCGCATTTTTGAAGTCCCCATCACATTTAATCCGCGTGATTACACAGAGGGGAAAAAGATCAAGTTGCACGATGCCTTTGAAGCCGTATGGACTTTGATCAAGTATCGGTTTGTGGAGTAATTAGACAATCCGTATGAGACACCGTAAGAGGGTCTTATACGGATTTTTTGTATATAACATAGCTGGATGTTTCGCGGTCAGACATTTTCATGCCCCAGCAGAATCCTGCGCCCAAACAGAGTCTACATCCGAGCAGCCGCCGACATCAACATAATGTAGATTAAAAGGAATGCTATAAAAAGAGGATTACCAATGTTCAAAACAACACTACGCATTTTTGCTGTTATCGTCATTGGAATTATTTCTGGAGCAATAGGCATGATTATTGGCGCGCTGATTGGTGGGAATTACGCCGAGCAGTTCGTGTTCAACGGCGTTCAGGGTTATGAAGCCACAGGTCAAATAGGTTTTATTCTTGGCGCTTTGATAGGTTTAATCGCGGGTTGGTGGTTTCTTTTGAAAAGAAAATCCATGTCATCACCCAATTGAATAAGGAGTCATCTCATCATGAATAACAAAGCACAAATCATCACCATGCTTAGGGAGGAATTCAATCAGTGGGAGGAATTACTGAACAGATTAAGCGAAGAGCAAATCACCGCGCCCAATTTTATCAACGAGATGACTGTCAAAGATGTCGTTGCTCATTTGACAGTTTGGCAGCAAATTTCAGTCGCACGATTAGAAGCCGCCCGGTACAGCAGATCCCCTGAGTATCCTGAATGGCATCCTGAATTCGACCCAGAATCTGAAGAAGAATTGGCTGAAATAAATGCCTGGATTTATAAAACCCGCCACGGGCAGTCCTGGTCGGCTCTTCATCAGGAATGGCAAGAAAGGTTTCTACGTTTTCTGGAATTGGCAGAAGCCACCCCTGAAAACGACCTGCTGGAAGTTGGGAAATATTCGTGGCTGAAAGAATATCCTCTCTCAGCGGTTCTACTTGGTTCCTACGAGCATCATGACGAACATCTTGAGCCTCTGCTTGCTTTGCTCCACTCGGAGTGAAACGCAAAAAATAAATTTACGTATAATTATGATATAGGTAAAAAAATTTGTGCGATCACGCATCGCACACAAAGCGAGGGTATCACATGAGTGATGTACCTGCAATCGAAGTGCTGGATTTGCAAAAATCCTTCGGGGAAAATCATGCCGTTCAAGGTGTTAGTTTTGACGTAAAGCAGGGTGAAATTTTCAGTTTACTGGGACCCAATGGAGCGGGCAAAACGACGACCATTTCCATGCTATCCTGTCTGCTGCGCCCAAATAACGGCGACGCGCGCGTGATGGGACATTCCATCCGCAGCGATTCGACGGGAGTCAAATCAGTGCTGGGCGTGGTGCCGCAGGATATCGCGCTTTACGAAGACCTGACCGCGCGCGAGAACCTGTCCTTTTGGGGCAAAATGTACGGCTTGCGCGGATCAAAACTCAAACTGCGCGTGGATGAAGTGTTGGATGTGATCGGTCTGCGTGACCGCGCCAACGAGCGCGTGGGCAAATATTCGGGCGGAATGAAACGGCGCGTCAACATCGGCGTGGCGCTTTTGCACAAACCCAAAGTCATTTACATGGATGAACCCACCGTCGGCATTGACCCGCAGTCGCGGCGCAACATCCTCGACAGCGTGGTCAAGCTCAAAGACGAGGGCATGACCGTGCTTTACACCACTCATTATATGGAGGAGGCGCAGGAACTCTCTGACCATATCGGCATCATGGATCACGGCAAGTTGATCGCCTGCGGCACCGGCGAGGAGTTGGTGAAACTGGTGGGACAGCAAACCCGCATCGACCTGACCTTGAACGGGGACGGGTCAAACGTGATGCAGATGTGGCAAGCCATTGACGGTGTGTCCCGCGTCTCAGCCGAGGATGGCTTGGTCAGCGTGCTGGTGGCGGATAGCAACCTGGTTTTGCCGCATCTATTCGAGGCGGCGGCGCAGCTTTCCATTCGCATTACATCGGTGGATATCCGCGAGCCGAATCTCGAAGCTGTGTTTCTGCACCTGACCGGACGCGCCCTGCGCGATTGATTAACTGATGCTGGCAGAAATAACTCCGAAGGAGTGGAATGATTATAGATTTATGTAAGACAGCTAACATAACCCCGAAGGGGTGCCATGTCATCCCTTCGGGATTGAAAAATGCGTAGCACCAGCGATTAAGGATTGCAAAATGAAAGTCTTCGACATCGCCTTGAAAGATTTGACCCGCTCCTTCCGCAGTACGTTTGCGGTGGTCTTTATGCTTGGCGTGCCGCTGTTGGTGACAGGAATGTTCTATTTTATGTTCGGCAATATTGCCAGCGAAGGCGGGTTCAGCCTGCCGAAGACAAAAGTTGTAATTGCCAATCTCGATGAAGGCGGGCCAAAATTTCAAGTTAATCCGAAGAATATCCCCGGCGGGAAAAAAGCCGACACGATGGGCGACCTCATCGTCAGTATTTTGCAAAGTGAGGATATGGCTGACCTGATCGAGGTCGCGCTTGTCACGAGCGCCGAATCTGCCCGCACCGCGGTGGATAGTCAAAATGCTCAGGTGGCGATCATTATCCCAGCCAATTTTTCACACCAATTTGCGGATGTGGATGGCGAGGCGGTGATCGAGTTTTATCAAGACCCCACGCTGACGATTGGGCCAGCCATCATGCGGGCGATTCTCAATCGCTTTATGGATGGGATGGCGGGCGTCAAAATTGCGGTGAATGTTTTTTTGGATGAAGCCGACTCCAGCAAATATGTTTTTGCGGGGCAGGTGGTTCAGTTGTATTTGAAAGACTCGCTGGCAGAGAGCGATGACCCGGCGGAGGAACTGCTCGATGTGCGCACCCCAGCCAACGGTCAGAACAATGAAGCGGAAGAAAGTCAAAATCTGATGCTGAACATCATCGGTTCGATCATGGGCGGGATGATGGTTTTCTATGCCTACTTTACGGGTGCATCCACCGCGCAAAGCATTCTTAGGGAAGAAGAGGAACACACCCTGCCGCGCCTTTTCACCACGCCCACGTCGCAGGCAACCATTTTGACCGGAAAATTTTTATCGGTGTTCATGACCGTTTTTGTTCAGGTCATTGTCTTGTTGATTGCCGCGCGTTTAATCTTTGGGATTCAATGGGGCGGCATCCTGTCTGTGGCATTGATGGCGGCAGGGATTATCTTCAGCGCATCTTCGTTTGGCATCTTCCTTAATTCATTTCTCAAAAACAGCAAGCAGGGCGGCGTGCTATTCGGCGGCGGGTTGACCGTGACCGGCATGATGGGAATGATCAAAATCTTTGCCATGAACTCTGCCATTGCAAATAAAATGGGAGATACCATCTCTTTGCTGGTGCCGCAGGGTTGGGCGATCCGCGGGCTGATGCAGTCGATGAACGGTGAGCCAACCGTCAGCGTGTTAATTACCCTGCTGGCATCGCTGGTGTGGAGCGTGACATTCTTTGTGATTGGTGTGTGGCGGTTCAATAGAAGGTATGTGTAAACCATGATCCGTATTTTTGACATTGCATTCAAAGACCTGTTGCAATTATCGCGTGACTTCAAGACCTTCATGTTTTTGCTCATCATGCCGATCGTGTTCACGTTTCTTTTCGGCTATGCCTTTGGCGGATTTGGCGGCAACGATTCTGATTCGCGATTGCCGGTCGGGTATATCTCACATGACGACAATTGGATCACGGACGAACTGCATGACCTGCTGGCTGATTCGGAAGTTATCCGTCTGGAGGAAAACCCGTTTCTCTCCGCTTCTAATTTTGAGCAGTTGGTTGCGAATGGGGATTTAGCCGCCGCCATCATCGTCCCTGATGGATATGGGCGGGCTGTGCTGAAAAACAAAACTATCCGCTTGACCGTGTTTGCAGATACCGGCACCCAAGCCTGGACGACGATTGAAGCGGAACTTCTGACCGTCGCCAGCCGCGTGGATGGAGCAGTCCGCACGGCAAGCATCCTGGAGCAAATGGATTTGGAAGGCGTGCCGTTCGAGTACGCTTTTGAGCAAACGCTTTCCGCCTGGGATGAGCCGCCGATCTCGATCAACGAAACATCCAGTCCTGCCATCAAAAAAGAGGGCGGCAAGAATAATCCGCTGGCGCACACGTCACCGGGCATGATGCTGCAATTTTCAATCGCGGGGTTGTTGACGGCGGCGCAGGTGATTGTCACTGAGCGCAAGTCGCGCACCTTGCAAAGACTGCTGACGACTGACACGCGCCGCATTCATATTGTGGTGGGGCATCATCTGGCGATCTTCCTGCTGATCTTTACCCAGTTCACGATCTTGATTATGTTCGGTCAGCTTGTTTTGAAAGTGGATTATTTACGTCTGCCGGGTGCGACCCTGCTGGTGGCGTTCTGCGCGGCGTTGTGCATCTCGGCGCTGGGACTGCTGATCGGGATTTTGGCTCAGACCGAGGAACAAGCTATTTCGTTTTCGCTGATTCCCATGTTCGTATTCGCAGGCTTGGGCGGCGCGTGGGTTCCGCTTGAGTTCACAGGCAAAACTTTTCAAATTATTGGGCATCTTACGCCCGTGGCTTGGGGCATGGATGGATTTGAAAACATCTGCGCGCGCGGGCTGGGATTTGAATCGGTGCTGATTCCGTCTGCGGCGCTGGTGGGGTATGCGGTGTTGTTCTTCGGGTTGGCTGTCTGGCGGCTAAATGCTTCTGAGGAAAAATAAATTTCTGGAACACAATAAAATAAAGGAGATTCAACCCATGAGTTCAATTCAATCTGAACATTTCACCAAAGCCCTTTTTATGCTGCTTGATGAAACATTTGACAACGTTCAAGGCATGTATCTCGATAAAAACACATCCCTGTTTGAAACGCTTGCAGGCATCACAGCAGACGAAGCCTCCATTCCAGTCGGCGGAAAGTGTGCAACCTTGGCCGCCCAGGTCAAGCACACTGCTTTCTATCTCGATGTGATCGAGAAAAACTTTCGCGACCCCAATTATCCAAAAGCAGACTGGGGCGAAATTTGGCGCACGGTAAACCGCGTTACTCCTGAAGAATGGCAATCCATTCAAGGCGAACTGCGCACGAACTACAACCTCGTTTTAGATTTGATCAAATCCACGCAAGATTGGCCGAGTGAATCAGAGATCGGCAGCGCAATCGCCATCGTTGTGCATACTGCTTATCATCTTGGAGAAATTCGTCAGGCATTGTGCGTCCTGCGACCTGTTGACTAAACTCTGCCCTCTTGCCCATCGACCTGTAAAAAGCCTATATTGGAGTTGTGAAAATCCAATGTAGGCTTTTCTAAAACCCAATATAGGACTTTCCAAAATCCTATATTGGGTTTTCAAAAGTCCTTGGTGGAGTTTTGGGATTCCTTACTGGAGTTTTTCGCTTTGCGGCACGGAGGGGCTCAGAGACTGTTTAAGAACTATTTTTTAACCACAGATAAACACAGATGAACACAGATTTTTGGATAAAATTCTAAAAACAAGGTTCTGACATCTGTTTAAATCCTTTTTATCCGTGTTCATCTGTGGTGATTTTTGACTTATTAAACCAGCAATTCCAAATCTGAATTCCAGTAATTGCAAAATTGGGCGATTTGAACCACCAACCATCCACGAATAGCTCACGAATGCTCGAATTTGTGGGCCGACATTCGTTTATTCGTGGAAAATTCGTGGACGGTTTGACAAAACAGCA
>CAMCQT010000148.1 GCA_945877125.1 Candidatus Brevifilum fermentans
GTCGGAGCCAATTTGGCTCCGACTTTTTACTTCTTACTTTTTACTTTTTTTACCCCATCCACTTGATGATCGCGTCACCAAACTCGGAGCATTTGATCTCCTTCGCGCCGTCCATCAGACGGGCGAAATCATAGGTCACGGTCTTGGCGGCGACTGCGCCTTCCATGCCCTTCACGATCAAATCAGCAGCTTCGCCCCAGCCCATGTAACGCAGCATCATCTCACCAGAGAGGATGACCGAGCCAGGGTTGACCTTATCCAGATCAGCATATTTTGGTGCAGTGCCGTGAGTCGCTTCAAAGATGGCGTGACCTGTCACATAGTTAATATTCGCGCCGGGGGCAATTCCAATGCCGCCAACCTGTGCGGCCAAAGCATCGGACAAATAATCGCCATTCAAGTTGAGGGTGGCGATCACATCGTAATCCTTCGGGCGGATGAGCGTAAATTGCAAGCTCACATCGGCAATCGAGTCTTTGATGAGCAGCATCTTCTTCCACTTGCCGTCGCCGTGGGTATCCCATAATTTGAGGGCTTCCTCCACTTCACCTTTGATGTCGTTCTGCTGGGCGGGACTCATCATGTCGAAGCCGGGGTCAATTGCCTTGGCATTTTCTTCCACTGTTAGAGCGGGCTTGGATTCCTTGTTCCCCAAAATCCAGGTTTCACGCTCGGTGACGATCTCGTTGCGGAATTCGCGTTTGGCAAGCGCATATCCCCAATCTTTGAATGCGCCTTCGGTGAATTTCATGATGTTGCCTTTGTGTACAAAATTCACGCTTTTGCGCTTGTTGAGCAAAGCCCATGCAATCGCGGCGCGCACGAGGCGTTCGGTACCTTCGACTGAAACAGGCTTGATTCCCAGCCCCGCAGTTTCGGGGAAGCGCATCTTGGCATATTCCTTTGGAAAGGCTTCCTTGAACAATTCCTTGAATTTTTTGTTATCTTCGGTGCCGTACGCGAATTCGATGCCGGTGTAAATATCCTCGGTATTCTCGCGGAAGATAACCATGTCTACATTTTCAGGATGCTTCACAGGTGAAGGCACACCTTTGTACCAGCGCACAGGACGCAGGCAGACATACAAGTCCAGCATTTTGCGGAGCGCGACATTCAACGAGCGGATTCCTCCGCCGATGGGTGTGGTCAACGGACCTTTAATGCCGACCAGAAATTCTCTGAATGCGTCCACTGTTTCATCGGGCAGCCAGTTTTGAGACATCTTGAACGACTTCTCTCCCGCGTAGACTTCCATCCAGTGAATCTTGCGCGTGCCGCTGTACGCCTTCTCCACCGCCGCGTCCAACACGCGCTCCGATGCGCGCCAGATGTCGCGCCCCGTTCCGTCGCCTTCCACGTAGGGGATGATCGGATTGTTGGGAACGTTCAACTTTCCATTTTCAATTGAAATCTTTGCCCCGCCCTCTGGGACTTTTACATTTGTGTATGTCATTTGGCTTTCTCCTTTGGCTTGTTTTGATAAATTATAACAGCGGAATTTTCCTGTCGTGGGGAACAATTAGCAGGTTGTGAAAATACTCCCTTTGTCTAGGGCGTTGAGCCAAAAAACGATTACACTTCATGCACACAGTATCTTGAATGATTTTGGGTGTTTTATAAATAAAAATATTATAGGTAGCCCATGAGCCACATTTTTATTAGTTACAGTCATAAAGACACAGGTTATGCACATGCACTTGCGGGTAATTTGCAAAGCATGGGATTTAATGTTTGGATCGATGGTCGCCTGGATTATGGATCGCAGTGGCCCCTTGAAATCCAAACACAACTCGACAGTTGTGACGCGTTTATTGTGATCATGACTCCGCGTGCGTTTGCTTCTGAGTGGGTGCAAAGCGAGTTACAGCGTGCAAAGCGAAAGCTTAAACCGATTTTCCCCATCTTGTTGGAAGGTGACGAACCCTGGCTTTCTGTTGAATCGACCCAGTTTTATGATGTGCGTGGCGAAAAACTGCCAGATGCCAAGTTTTATTCTGCCATTCGGCGGGTTGTGTCTGTAGGTCAAAATGATACGACACTGCATTACGTTAAAGATAAATCCAAGCCGGCTCCGTCTCCTCTTCCAGTAAAGCCAAAAATCATCAGCACCGAAATACTTATTGCGTTGATTGGTGCCATCGTGACAGTTGTCACGGCTTGCGCAACTATGATTGGCGGACCGTTGATTCAAAAATGGCTAATCCCTTCGTCCACTCCCAATCCATTAGAAATAGTAACAGCAACAAGCGAATCATTAACACCGTTTAATTCAGGCGCCGGCGTTCCATCTGCCATCCCTGATTCAGCTGATGCTCCAATGGTGTTAATTCCCGCCGGGCAATTTACGATGGGCAGTAATAACGGAGACGCAGATGAACAACCTGTTCATACGGTATATCTGAATGATTTCTACATTGACAAGTATGAGGTCACCAATGCTCTCTATAAAGACTGCGTAACAGCGGGTGTTTGTGCTCAGCCTCAAAACATAAGAAATTATGATAATCCGCAGTACGCGAACCATCCAGTTGTATACGTAGACTGGAACATGGCAAAGGCTTACTGTGAGTGGCGAGGTTCGCGGTTACCAACAGAAGCACAATGGGAAAAAGCAGCGCGTGGCACAGACGGACGCACATACCCATGGGGGGAAGGAATAGTGTGCAATAAGGCAAATTATTTGGGTTGTGTTGGTGACACAAAGCCTGTTGGCAGTTATGAGGATGGCAAAAGTCCTTATGGTTTATATGATATGGCGGGCAATGTGTGGGAATGGACGGCTGATTGGTACTCTGACACGTATTACCAGAGTTCGCCAACTGAGAATCCGCCCGGACCAGATTTGGGTCAGCATCGGGTATTGCGTGGCGGCGCATTGAATCAGGATATATATCTCCTGCGCGATTCGGCTCGTCTTGGAGTTGATCCTGCGAATGTCTTTTTTGGCTTTGGTATTCGTTGTGCTCGATAACCACACGCCAAATTTGAATGTTTTCTATAATAACTTGGGAACGTTGGGTATCTTTTCGGTATTTGGAAACCCTTTTGGGTTGACGGACACAAGGCGAAATTAGAATTAGAACGCCAAACAACCTTGACTTACGCCCCGCGGGTGCGTATAATCCCTCAGTTGAATATAAAATTCGAGTATATACAGCAAGCGCTTGAGAAAATACCCTCGAGACGCTTGCCTTTGTTTGTCTCTGCATTAAACCGATTCCCCCCATGCAGTGAAATCTCGAATGCACTTTATTTTTTGAGGAGAGTACCCAGTGGAAACTAAGGGACTGACCGCACTCCGTATCAGCCTTGCCTCGCCGCAAACGATCATGTCATGGTCGTATGGTGAGGTGCTCAAACCCGAAACGATCAACTATCGCCGCTTGCGGCCAGAGAAGGACGGATTATTCTGCGAGGCCATTTTTGGCCCTACCCGTGACTGGCAGTGTTATTGCGGAAAATATAAAAACCCTCGTTACAAGGGCATCACCTGCGACAAATGTGGTGTGGAAGTCACCCGTTCTGCGGTTCGCCGTGAGCGCATGGGACACATCACACTTGCCACTCCTGTTGCGCACATCTGGTACACGCGCCGCATCCCATCTCAAATGGGTATGTTGCTTGATGTTTCACGCCGCAACCTGGATCGTGTTTTGTATTTCGCTCAATATATTGTCACCTATGTGGACGAAGATGCGCGCAAGAAAGCATTGCAACGCCTGGAAGATGAAATCTCTGTCTCGGAGCGTGAGCAGGCTGCAACTGTAAATGCCAAAATCGCTGAGATCAAGCAGAGACGCGATCACAAGATCGTCGAACTTAAGCAGAAGCAGTCTGCGCTTGAGCAAGGCTACGACGAAGGCATCGCCGAGCAGATGGACCCCATTATCAAAGAAGGTCAAAAACTCGAGAAGATCCTTCAAGAGCAGATGGGCGAGCCTGCCAAGAAAGCCATTGTCTTTGAGTTGACTGGCGAAAATATTCTTGAAGCTGGCGAAAAGGTCAACAGCAAGCATATTACGCATGTTCAAAAGAGCGTTGCAAAGAAAATAGAAGTTCTTGAAGCTGAGTTAAAGGATAAGAAGCAGCACGAGTTGGAAGGGATCAAATCCCAGTCAGCCGCCTTCAAAGCGCAAGCAGATCAGGAAATGGAAGCCTTGCGTGGTGAGTTGGAGGATGACAGCACGACTTCAACTAATAATTCCTCGCGCTTGCGTGATGAACTTTTAGAACTTCGACCCTTTACATTCCTCAGCGAAATTCGTTATCGCGAACTCAAACAACGTTGGGGACAAGTCTTCCGCGCCGACATGGGCGCTGAGGCCTTCTTTGATATTCTCGAACGCCTTGACCTCGACCGACTTTCAGAAGAACTCTGGCACGAAGTCCGCACCACCAAGAGCAAGCAGAAGCGCAAGAAATCCACAACCCGTTTGAAGGTCGTGGAAGCCTTCCGCCGCTCTGGCAACAGCCCGGCGTGGATGATCCTCACTGTTTTGCCGGTCATCCCTCCAGACTTGCGCCCGATGGTTCAGCTGGATGGCGGACGCTTCGCGACATCAGATTTGAACGATCTCTATCGTCGTGTAATCAACCGTAACAACCGTTTGAAGAGATTGCTCGAACTCGGCGCGCCGGATGTCATCATCCGCAATGAGAAGCGCATGTTGCAAGAGGCTGTGGATAGTTTGATCGACAACAGTCAGCGTGGCAAAGCACTTTCCCGCCGTGGACGCCGCGAACTCAAATCTTTGAGCGACATGCTCAAAGGCAAGAAGGGACGTTTCCGCCGCAACTTGCTCGGCAAGCGCGTGGATTATTCGGGTCGTTCTGTGATCGTGGTTGGTCCGCAGTTGAAACTTAATCAATGCGGATTGCCCAAGAGCATGGCGCTTGAGTTATATCGTCCGTTCGTGATTGCGCGACTCGTACAGAATAATTATGCGGCAAATGTCAAAGGTGCTCGCCGTTTGATCGAACGCAACAGACCCGAGGTCTGGGAAGCGCTCGAAGGCGTGATCGGCGACCGCCCCGTCATGCTCAACCGTGCGCCTACCTTGCATCGTTTGGGTATTCAGGCGTTTGAACCGATCCTCATCGAAGGCTCTGCCATTCAATTACATCCGCTGGTGACCACCGCCTTCAATGCGGATTTTGACGGCGATCAAATGGCCGTTCATGTTCCACTTTCACAAAAAGCTGTGACCGAAGCGCGCGAACTTATGCTCGCTTCCAAAAACTTGCTCAAGCCTGCTGACGGTGAACCGATCATCTCTCCGTCCAAGGATATGGTGTTGGGAGTGTATTACCTGACCATGTCGCAGAAAGCCATTCATCGTGGTGATGGTCGCGCCTTTGCAGATTTTGACGAAGTGGAACTCGCGTACGCACTTGATCAAGTGGATGTTCATAGCGAGATCAAGTTCCGCGCGAAGACTTGGTATGACGACAAGGGTGACCGCCTGCCCGAAGCTGAATATCGTCTCCTTGATACAACTGTAGGACGCGTAATCTTTAATCGTGTTTTACCCGAACAAGTTCAGTTTATGAATCAAAAACTCGACAAAGGCGGCGTAAAAGATTTGATCGCTGAAGTATATGAATTGTGCGGACAGGAAGTCACCACTGATGTGGCGGACGCTGTAAAACACATCGGCTTTCAATACGCAACCAAGTCTGGCGTTACGCTGGCTGTTGCGGATATTTCCATCCCACCTGAGCGCAAAGGTATTATTGAAGAAGCGCTCAAGCAAGTGGAAGTTGTTCTGCGCGATTTTCGTCGTGGTCTGCTCACCGAGCAGGAAAAGAATGAACGCGAAATTCAAATTTGGCAGACAACCACGGAACTTGTGGGTATTGCTGTAAGAAAACACATGGATCCCGATGGCAATCTTTCCATCATGGCGACATCTGGCGCGACCAAAGGTGGTTTCTCGACCATCTCTCAGTTGGCTGGTATGCGCGGTTTGATGGCTGATCCTTCCGGACGTATCATCCCGATGCCGATCCGTTCCAACTTCCGCGAGGGACTCACGGCGCAGGAATACTTTATCTCTACACATGGCGCTCGCAAGGGTCTTGCTGATACCGCTCTTCGTACAGCAGATGCGGGTTATCTCACCCGCCGTCTGGTAGACATTGCACAAGATATCATCATCAACGAATATGACTGCGGCACGCACGAAGGTCTGTGGATCCACAAATCAGATGATGTGGCGGGTCAGGCTATTATGAGCCGCATTTATAGCCGTCTTGCCGTTGAGCGTGTGCTTGATCCCAATACAGGCGAAGTGCTTGCTGAATACAATGATGTGATCACACACGATCTGGCACGCAAGATCTCCAACGCGGGTGTGACCGATATGAAAGTCCGTTCGCCGATGACTTGCGAACTCTCGCATGGCATCTGCTCGAAATGTTACGGCATTGACCTGGGTCGTGGTGAAATTGTGGAACTTGGCGCGGCAGTGGGTATCGTCGCCGCCCAGTCCATTGGTGAACCTGGCACACAGTTGACACTCCGTACTTTTCATACAGGCGGTGTGGCTTCGCAGGGAGCCGCAGATATTACAACAGGTCTGCCGCGTGTGGAAGAAATCTTTGAAGCCCGCAAGATGCCGAAGGGTGAAGCTGTTGTGGCTGAGATCGCCGGCGTCGTGCATATCATGCAATCTGAGAAATACACAGATATGCGTGAAGTTCATATTGAATACGCCGAAATGATTCACGATGAATACGTGCTTCCTGAAGATTGGAAATTCGTAGCCAAGGACGAGACCGAGGTGCAGGTTGGTGACATCCTCGCTACCAAGGAAAAAGCCACCATCACCGCCCAGCATGGCGGGCGTGTTGCCGTGGAAAAGAAAGACCGCAAGGTCATCGTCTCCTACGAACAGCGCGAAGAGACCATCGAAGATGTTCCTACTTCCTCCCGCTTGCTCGTCAAAGATGGCGCGCATGTCGAAGCTGGACAGGCGCTGACAGAAGGTTCGCTCAACCCCCACCGCGTTTTGAAAATTAACGGTCGCGATGCTTGCCAGATGTACCTGATGACCGAAGTGCAGAAGGTCTATCGCTCACAAGGTCAGAATATCCACGACAAGCATTTTGAAGTCATCATCCGCAAGATGTTGAGCAAAGTGCAAGTCACACGCCCCGGTGATACCAAGTATCTGCCCGGCGACGCAGTGGATCGCCTTGAGATCCGCAAGATCAACGAAGCTTTGCTGGCAGAAGGCAAGCAGCCCGCACGCTCTCAGGAAGTTTTGCTCGGTGTTACCAAGGCATCTCTCAGCACCGACTCGTTCCTTTCCGCTTCATCCTTCCAGCACACGATCAAAGTGTTGGCAAGCGCTGCAATCGGTTCCACAGTCGATCCGCTGTTCGGCTTGAAAGAGAACGTGATCATCGGCAAGCTCATCCCTGCTGGAACAGGCTTTATTCATGGACGTTTCACAGACGAGCAAATTCAAAACAACGCACGGCAGTGGTCGCAGATCCCAGATACAAGTATCGGCGACTAACTTTCCCCGTTTTTTATTTTAGTAGATATATCAAGAAGCGACCGCAAGGTCGCTTCTTGTATAATGGGGATATGGATGTGCGGCATACAGCTTCAAAAAAGCCAATAGGATACCCCACCCGCGGGAAGACTGCCTCGAACCGACTTCGCCGAGTTGATAACTTTATCCTGCTCTACGAGCCTTCGCTTCTTACCCGAACCGATGGGCTGTTTCAGCGTTCTATGTTCATTGATCTAGGCTATGGCTTTGATGCGCGTACCACGCTCGAAAGCGCCGAACGTTTCAGGCGTGTAAACCCAGCGCTGCCCATCCTTGGCGTTGAGATTGACAAGGAGCGTGTGGATGCGGCATTGCCCCACGCGGATGCGATCACCCACTTTCGGGTAGGCGGATTTAACTTGCCTTTGCAACCAGACGAATCGGTCAGATTGATCCGCGCTTTTAATGTCCTCCGTCAATATGAAGAAAAGGATTTTGCCCCTGCGTATGAAAGACTCGCACAATATGTTCTGCCGGGTGGATTAATGATCGAGGGGACATCGAATCCGTTTGGCAGTATTTGGGCGGCAAATCTTGCGCGGAAAGTGGAGAGCGGCTGGAAAATGGAGGCGCTGGTTTTCAGCACCAGTTTTCGCATGGGCTTCGACATCACCGACTTTCAAGCCGTGCTGCCCAAAAATTATATACATCATGTGGTGCAGGGTGATTTGATCTTTGATTTTTTTGAGGCGTGGAAACGGTCTGCGGCAGAGACATCTGCGGCAAAAGTATTTGGGTTGAAACAGTGGTTTGCCGCTTCAGCAGAGAGCCTTGCGGCAAAAGGCTACAAAATTGAGATTCACAAAAAATGGCTGTCGAAAGGCTGGTTAATCTGGAACAAGTAGGAACAAGTTTCCAGCGGGGAACGTCTTAAAGACGCTCAGTTTTTATTTTTTTTTTTCAAGAAGGAAAAAATGCACACTCATCGAATTTATTTGTCAGTCGCTGTATTGTGGATCGTCAGTTTGGCTTGTGCCGCTGTGCCTCCTTTTTCCACGCCTGATGCGGGAGCGATCAGCACGGCCGCCGCGCAAACTGTGATTGCCGGACTTACGCAGAATGTGCCGCAGGCAACTTCATCATCCACGCTTGCGCCAACCCCAACATTTACATTTACGTCTGAGCCGCCGACGCTCACTCCGACAGAAACCGCTACGCTGACGCCAACGCTCACAGCAACGCTGGTTTTTACTCCCTCGCCGCTTGTTTCATTGATCAGCGTTTCAGTGCCTACCAATTGCCGTAACGGTCCTGGAAAAGTGTACGGCATGGAGGGCGCGTTATTGGTCGGCGAATTTGCCGAGGTATATGGCCGCGATCCAACCAATAGATACTGGTATATCCGCAACCCTGATTCGGGTCCTGAATTTTGCTGGGTGTGGGGAGAGTACGCAACGCTGACGGGTCCAGTTTTATTATTGCCAATATTTACCCCTCCGCCAACGCCAACCGCCACGCTTACCCCATTGCCCACTTTTACTCCTACGCCGTTTCCTGCTTTCAAAACGGACTATGCAAATTTGGATACGTGCAATGGCAGTTGGTGGGTGGAAGTCAAATTAAAAAATAGAGGCACGCTCCCGTTGAAGTCTGTGAATATTTCAGTAAAAGATACTGTCACTAAGGTTGTGGTTACAAATCTTGCAGATGGATTTACAAATATGGATGGCTGCTTATCAAAGACCACAAAGGATACGCTTGGTGTGGGTGATACCTATCTATTAAGTGCGCCCGCTTTCAACTATGACCTGACAGGACATGCAATTAAGGCGGTAATTACCCTTTGTACCAGCACAGGTCAAAAGGGATCGTGCGCCACGAAAACAATGGACTTTACACCGTAAAAATAAACGGGATACATGGTTGTTCCAAAGTCCACTGATAAATTCCTGGCTCATGTGTAGACTCTGTGTAATTGGTCAAAACCTTTTAACGCGAATTTTCCGAATGAGGCGAATGGCGCGAAAAAATTCGCGTTATTTGCTCAATTTGCGTAATTCGCGTTAAGAATTTCTTGACCTTGGAAAAGCAATGAACGAGATAACCAGCAATTCCAAATCTGAATTCCAGTAATTGCAAAATTGGGCGATTTGAACCACCAACCATCCACGAATAGCTCACGAATGCTCGAATTTGTGGGCCGACATTCGTTTATTCGTGGAAAATTCGTGGACGGTTTGACAAAACAGCA
>CAMCQT010000149.1 GCA_945877125.1 Candidatus Brevifilum fermentans
GGTGTCGATGAACCAGCAGGCGATGTCGTCTGTGGTGTTGGAGCGGATCTCGCCTGTGGTGGGGTCGTAAACGTCCAAGCCGCGCAAAATGACTTTGTATTTGCCATCAGGCTGACGGTCGACAGAAAGATCGGGTTCGCCGAAGACCATGAAGAGGTTGCCCGCTCCCGTCTTCTTGAGCAATTCGTTGCCCATTGCCAGGTCGGGGTTCATCCGCGTGGGGAGGACTGCGAGGCTGCCGTAGCGTTTGGCTTCTTCGCTGACGTGCGGGTCGAAGGCGAATCCGCAGACGATGAGAATGTCGAAGCCTACGCCGCGGACGGCTTCTTTGGCGGCTTCTTTGATCTGTTCGGCGCTGACGGTTCCCAGTTCAGGACCAATTGAAATGGCGGCGCGACGCGCTTGTCCATCCTTTTCGGTGTATTCGCCGATGGCGTGGATCCAGACACCCGCGTAGGGTTCGAGGCGTTCGAATTTCAGTCGCTGTTTTTTGATGGTGTTTTGGACGCCCGCGGTCTTGAGGTTTTCAAGGATGGTTTGGGTGAAGTCCTGGGTGTTGAGGGTATCTTCCTTGAAGGCGGTGGCGGGGTCGTCGGTGGCGAGGACGCGGTGTGGGGAGAGGCTTTCGACGGTGAAGGGTCCCGCGACGCGGATGCGCTTTTTGTCTTCGTAGGGTTTGTCGTAGAGGAATTCGGTATCGGCGCGGCGGGCAATGGTGGCGTCGATTTCCTTCTGACGGGTGCGGCGCAGTTCCCAATATTTTTGGAGCAGCTCACTGACCACTGTCGGCTGACCACTGTCCACTGCTCTTGGCAATTCCCACTCCTGCCATTTTTTCTTTGCCACCTTGTTGATCTCGGCAAGCAATTTCTCGATGGCAGGTTGATACTCTGCATGGATTTGGTCGATTTCTTCATTGTTTGCAATCGATTTGAGCGTGACATGCGGGACGCGTTCGTAGACAAAGCCACGTTTGATGTCGCCCGTAGTGCCGACTTCAGTCGGCTTTTCTTCGCTCCACGTGCGACTAAAATCGCCACTACCGAGTTCCGCCTCTTTCTTCCGCCCTTCGGCTGAATCAGCCAAAAGGTAGTATGGATAACGCCCAGACATTAACCGCGTCCGCGCCAAAGCGATGGAGACTCGCGACGTATCCATCGTGATCCAGCGACGTCCCCATTGTTCGGCGACGTATGCCGTGGTGCCTGAGCCGCATGTGGGATCAATGACCAAATCACCTGGGTCGGTGGTCATTAACACACAACGTTGTATTAAAGAAGTGCTAGTTTGTACAACATAAATTTTTGGGTCAGAACGACTTTGAACAGATCCACTAACATCAATCCAAATGTTTCCTAGTGGAGCAAGTGGAAAATCATCGAAATAATGTCGAAAAGATAAAGCCTTTCCATTACCCTGTAGGCGGTCTGCATTTTTGATTCTTTGCATACCAATTTGGTGCGTCCGAAATGTTCTTTTACCAGGGTTGTATTTAACGCCTTCAAACTCAAAAGCTTGTAAATCACCAGCGCCAGAAGAACGAGTACTGGTCGTATCATCTAGCCGAAATCTTCTATTTTCTTGAGTAGACACAGTCTGACTATAGCGCTGATCTGCCTCTTCTGTCTTATCAGTAAAAACAGGTCGCCATTTAGTGTTTGTTCTATCTTTTCCATACCACAACAAATAATCACATGTCGCGCCGATGAAATCACTAGTTTCACCTGTTGTTTTTCGAACCGCAATCTGACTTATAAAATTCTCACTACCAAACACTTCATCTAAAATACTTCGTAATAGATGAACATTCTCATCTCCAATTTGCACAAATAAACTTCCACTTTCAGCCAGCAATTCTCGCGCTACTACCAAACGGTCACGTAAATAAGCCAAATACGAATGAATGCCCAACTGCCAGGTATCGCGAAATGCCTTCACCTGTTCGGGCTGGCGCGTGGCGTCTTCGGCTTTGCCATCCTTCACCTCACGCTTGCGGGTCGATACCTGCCAGTTCGAACCAAACTTGATCCCGTAAGGCGGGTCAAGGTAGATCATCTGCACCTTGCCCTTGAGTCCCTCCTTCTCGGCAAGGGAAGTCATTACCATCAACGAATCACCCAGGATCATGCGGTTCGACCAATGCTGTTCGTGGTGATAAAAGTCCACGCGGTCTTCAAAGGATAGTCCATTGAAATCACCGAACAACAACGCCTGCTGGGGCGCGTCCTTCTTGGCTTCACTCCGCACCAATTCGATAATATTCTGCGGCTTGATATGCTCCTGAATATAGATCGGCACCGCAGGCACGGCTAGATCCTGGCTATCCTGCTCATCCTTCCCCTTCCACACCAACTGCGGGTCCAACGAAGGGTCACGCGGGTAGAGCATTGTCTTCGGTGCTTTCTCTTCGTAAGCAATAAAGTCACGCAATTCCTCAGTCGGAATGTTGGCGCGCTTGTCCGCGTGCTTGTGCGAGTCCACGGGTGTGGAGAGTTTGGGGGTGGAAGGCTTTGTTTTAATCTTTTTTGGGGGCATCTTTGCCCTCCTCTTGATTTAAGAGTGGCATGCAACATATCTTTAATATCAGCCACCAGATGTAAACTGCATCATATGAAAGAAAATGTCGATGTTCAAGCAAGCCATGAGCTAACAAATTCCTGAAATTACTGCCAAATCTGCTTGTCAACGTTCCCTTAAGTCCAAACATCAAATCTTCGTGAAAGATTTTGGCTGTATCGGGCATATCGAGCAACCTATTTATGTCGAATTCTTCCTGTATTCCATCGGCGTTTATTCCAGATGTGATGACACCACTTCTATTTAACAGGACGCGTATGGAATTTTCAATTTGAGGTATTAGCAAATGTAACGCCGTTAAATAATCACCTTGTAATCCCGATAACAAACCCTGTGCAAAAATCCATTCTCTTCCAGGCGGCACAAACGGGTTATTCTTGACAATTTCCAAAGTATCCTGAATTGAGGGATTATGTTCAACTAAGAAATAATGTCTGGTATTTTCAATTATTGTTCCCAAAGCTTGTTGTTCATAATTCGCCCAATGAAACGTTTCAGATTCTTTTGCATCTGCAACTTTTTCTTCTGAGCCATCTAATATTGAGCCTATCTTGCCAACTACTTTACCCTTCGAATCAACGATGTTGTTTGTCAGAATCGCAAGAAGAGGTGACTTTTCAATCATTTCATCCACATAACTTACCATTGCTCTCCGACTTACAGGATTGGAAAATAACGCCAAGTAAATTATGGCTTCTCTGGTCGGCTTATCTTTGATAGTAGCAATAGCACTCTCTATATTCTTGGTCAAATCTATTGACCCTGACGAGATACTTGCCATCTCATTTACGGATTTTTGTTGATAATCCAGCATTGTTCTGTGTAGTTGATCTTGTTGTTCTTTCGTATCAGGTATGCGTCTAAGAACCTCAATCGCAGATTGAATATGGTGTGCCGCGACCATGTTACCTCGAGATTGTTTTAATGAATCGGTAGCAGTGTTTACATATGTATTAGCAAGCATTTGGAATGCCTGATACTCTTGATCAGGTTCCTTTTTTATTCGATGGCACTTTGCTTTGATTTCCCAATAATGCGCAGCAATATACCAATTGTTTTCTTTTTCCGCATCAAGAGCACAAATTTCTGCCAAATTTGAGAATTTGGTTATATCTCCTGCTTTGTACTCAAGTAGAAGTTCTATAAGTTGTCCCACATGTAGGTTGTATTTAGGTGGAAGGGACTCAATGACAGCCTCAATTTTCCTGGCAGCCTCGCCCAATTTACTTGAGTTTCGCCCCAACGAAGCAGCAAGGTGTAATGCGCGGGTAAATCTTTCAACCGCATAAGTAGATGTCTCGCCATTCATTTGTCCTTCGCCTGCAAGCAAGTAAAAATCGATAGCCTGTTCAGCGTAGCCAAAATTTCCTTTTCGTTGAGCCGTCCAGATAACATCGGCAACTCGTGCCTTCAAATCATTATTATTTAGTACTGTAAGCAAAAGTTTGAGAGCGTCAATGTGATCTTCAGCGAAGTCAATAACATCTGCACTTCGTCTCCCCTCATATACCAACATTGGTCCAAAAGGAGATTGCTTTTCTTGCGGCTTTAAGTGTAATGAACTTACTTGTCCAAGAAGTACAAAAGCTCCCTTAACAGTTGCATTTCCTTGCTCTTCAGCCGCACTAGCCGCATTACGCAGGCGGGTGTAGAAGTGTTCACAGGTGTTAGGAAAGACCTCTTTTATGGGGTCTTCCCAATCAACACTTTTTAGAAATTCGGGAGTTAGGTCTGAACTCAAAGTCATACTTTATTGCCTCGAAACATTGGCGCTGTACTGTCTGCTTGTTTGCCCTGTAAGAAAGCTCGAATCGTATTCTTCGCATCCCATGAATCAACGATCTCCAGGAATGTCCAACGACCATACCCGCGCAAATCCTCCGTCGAAATATTGGCGCGCTTGTTCTTGTGAGAGGCAGAGTCCACGGGCGTGGAGAGTTTTGGGGTGGTGGGTTTCTTTTTAAGAGGCATATGGACATTTCCATTTCATACTTAATAGAGATTAGCCTTCTTGGTCAATAAAATATTTTTTCCAATCCAACCCGCGATTTTCGAGAGCCTGAAGAGCATAGTGCCATGCATAACCGCCAAACTCACGAGTCGGAACTTCTATTTTTTTACCATCAGGTAAAGATTTGGCAAATCGGTAGGCTTGTTTGCCGCTGCTTCGTCCGTTCGGTTTTATGTTTAGAGCCATAACAGCAATAGCAAAATCCGAGACATTTTTTATTTCAACATTTACCAATGCCCAATGAGAACGTCCTGCCCATTGCGGTGAATATCCCATTTGTTGAAAAATATCCACCCAGTTGGAACTGTCTTGAAGAATTGGATGTTTTCGATCACTATCTGATAACAGCTTCTCGCATTCCTGGCGCCAAATCGCAGGTGGAGGCAACACATAAGCTTCAACAAAATCGCCTGCCTGAGTATCAGCGCCTTCTTTCATCCCAAAGAATTGATTAACCTTTTCCCAGATTTTTTCCCTGCGCTTTGAGATGAATTGGGGATATTGTTCGTATTTTAAATATTCTTTTGGGATTAGATAATACTTTAACGCACCCTGATTTTGTGCAAAATACGCATCCGGATCTTGGGCACGCTTCCAGTTGTTGTCAATTGGTTGGATTAAGCGATAGTTGGCAAAATGATTCCTTTGGTCCTCTGCTATACCTAAACCTTCCAGTTTGCTTTTTGGAAAAATGTGGTCAATCTCCGGGGGACGCGTTCTTTTACCTTCCGGCAGACGTCTGCCTCCCTCAAGAATATTCATCAGCAACATGACGTTGGCCTGCAACAACCCATCCGTAAATTCATTAAAGCCCGTCTTTTCGTAAATAAATCTTGTTAAACCTTCCAAAGGAAATTCTTCTGGGCTTTTTGACAAAGAAATATCCAAGATGTTGCGCGTTGTTTGGTCAATATAATTATCTGCAAATCTGCTGTACAAAGAGGTCATTAATGACAGGTAGAGACCCTGCTTCATTCGTAGCATGGTTTCTTCACCGCGCACATTCTGATTTTGTTGTTTGAAATAAAAATATACAAAGGGAATCAGCGTGTTATAAGATCGCAAAATACGATCGTCAATCAATTTAGCGTGATTGACAGCGAAGTCCATAAAATTTTCCAGGGCAAGGCTGATGCCTTGAAAATTTTCCTTAATTAATCCAACAGTTTTTTCGTCTCTCAACTTACTAACTTCATACTTAGCGCCTTTTCCACAACAGACTAGCGCACACTTTAAGATAAAGTCTTTATCAAAATCATATCGACCCTTTCGATTTAGCCTTTCAATTAATTCTGAAATTGCGTCAGCAGCGCCTTCCCAGAGCATTTGCATCAGTGAAAACATCAAATCAGACTTGCTTAATACCTGCCCACCAGAATTTACACGTACAAAAATTTCCAATACTTCGTCTAAATTGGTTGTTTCTCCGTCATCCCCAAATTCCTTGTCCACCGTGAAGTAGTTTAATGTTTCATCTCCTTTTAAACTACCAAATGCCAGCCCTACATTGTTCCCAAGACGTTTTCCAGCCTCGGTTTCAGGACCAATCCCTGCTTTTTGTAAATACAATACAGAGCGGGCTACGATTTGACCGAAGTTAAGGTTTAATAGATCCCTTAAAGGTATCCAAAATTGTTGCCCTTGGTATATGCTATTACGTTCCTCGGCTTCAAATGAAGCCAAATATTCAAAATGAAACATGGCTTGGGATATATCGTCTGGTTCTACCCCACTTAATAAATCAACGTATAGAATTTTCTGTTCGTAAGATCCATAAAGAGCCAAGTACAAAGTCTGTAATCTTTGCTGTCCATCCAAAACCATCGTGCCTTTTTTGCCTGCCTCCTTGACTTGGAATGTATATCGGAGGTCGGTAGTCCATTCTTTCGTGAACTCGCGATATTGAATGCGTTGTTTGGTGTTCCAGAATAGTAATGTTGAAAATGGATAGCCACGGAAAATTGAATCCAATAATTTGTACATCCGCTCAGGTTCCCAGACAAAATCGCGCTGAATTGCCGGTAAAACCAATTCGCCGTTTTGAATACGATTAAGAGTGGCAATGATAGGTGCTTTCTCGTAACTCATAATATTTTCTCCATTTAATCTGGAATTTGAAACATCGGTGCAACACCGTCAACATGCTTACCCTTTACAAATGCCCGAATGGTATTCTTCGCATCCCACGGGTCAACGATCTCCAGGAATGCCCAACGACCAAATCCGCCGTGATTGTTCACCGCAGGAATCCACAGGTTGCGGGCAGTTTCCACTTTGGCAGCTTTATCCTTGCGCGCTTCGCCGCTCACTTCCAAAACGAGGTTTAGTAAATCCTCTTTTCCATGTCCATCGGCAATGCGAATCAGGTAATCGGGCAAATAGGCTTTCTCTTCGCCGTTGAATGTATATGGAATGGAAAATCCCAACTGGAAATTCTTGACGTAGAGAATGACTTCATCCATGTCTTCGAGCACTTCAGCCAGTTTCGCTTCCCAGTTGCTATCCAGTACCACATGAGAAACATGGCTTTTATCGGTACGTGTGCGATACACATCACGCGCAGTGTCAAAATCCACATAGCGGGTGGAGCCAAGTGTGTCATATGGACGAGGGATGGGCAGTAAAGTCCGTGTACCTTCGTTGGAGGTCACAATTGCTTGATATATTTTTTCTACCGCAGTATGGGCAAAAGCCACCAACAAAAGCATTTGCGGGAAGGCATTATCCTTGCAGGTCAAATACCTCTCACGCCACTCATGCACCACCTGTAGCAACTGCGGAAACAACCACGGCTTCGTATTGCCTTCATCGTTGAAATACTTGCCCATCATCAAAGCCGCGAGATAAAAATCCACTTTGTTCAGGCGTTCATCCTTCAAGCCATACAATTCATGGAAACTCGACTTGCCAATGATGGATTGCATCTCGGTCTTGGTTGGCAGGTCCGCGGTGGAAATTACCATCTTCGAATCATTTGAAAATTTGGCTGTCAGTTTTTCACTGTCAAATTGATAGCGATAGCCGATGATGCGCGGGAAATTGATCTCGCACCCAATCCGATCCTCCAACGCCCGCACCCGCGTTGGGGTTGGTCCTGGTTTCGGGTTTGTCTCCGACCCCGCGCTTGGGATGAACGAAAATGGCACGCCATATACTTCGGCATATTCCGCATCGAACAGTCCATCCTTGTTAACAGCATAACTTCTGCGCCTCAATCCGCGACCGACCACCTGTTCGCACAACAATTGAGTTCCGAATGCCCTGACGCCGAGGATGTGTGTCACCGTGTTGGCATCCCAGCCTTCGGTCAGCATCGAAACCGAAATCACACAGCGGACACTTTCACCTAACTTGCCCGCCTTACCAACTGTGTTCATCACCTCGCGCAAGATGTCTTCATCAGCGAGTGAGTCCACATCCCTACCAGGGAAGCGCGCGCGATATTCTTCCTTGAATTCTTCAATTTCAATTGCGGCGATCTTCTTGAACTCAGGCGTCATCCCCTCGCCTGATTCCAGTTGCTGGCTGTCTATCAAAATCGTATTTGGGCGCGCCAGCCATTGTCCATGATCTACGTTGCTAAATAAGGTCAGCTTGCCAGGTACAGGAATGGTTTCGCCATTTTTGAGAGTCTTCTCCCAGCCTGAAACATAATCAAAGACCATCTTGGAGACATTGGTATTGTTGCAAACTACAATGAACACGGGAGGAGTCTGTCCGCGCTCGCGACCATCCTTGTTGGTTTCCCATTGCTTGAACTTCTTTTCGTAATTGCTGTAGAGGCTTTGCAGTGCGCCTTCCAATTCAACGGGCAGAGTTGGGTCAATGGAAAGTTCTTCTGCCTTGCGTCCCTTCTTGGGTAAATGCTCGCGAATACGCAGCCATAGGTCGCGATACGTCGGTTGTTCGCCAATCATTGAGTCATCGGCAACGGGCACGCGCGGCACTTTGACAATGCCAGATTCAATTGCATCGATCAACGAGAAATCAGAGACCACCCACGGAAATAATACTCCTTCGGTATAGCCTGATCCGCGCAGGAAGAAAGGTGTGGCAGAAAGATCATATACAACCTTCACTCCGAGCTTGGCTTTCACAGCTTCGATGCCTGAAATCCAAATGCGGGCTTCCTCTTCACGCTGTTCCGCTTCGCGACGGTCATCGCCTTTTAGCGCTTCATCCTCTTCGCCGTCAGGTTTGCGGCGATAACAGTGATGCGCTTCGTCATTGATGACGATAATATTTTTCTTGTTCCCCAACTCACGGCACACACGCCGCACCATCTGGTCGGGTGTTTCAGTAAATGGATTGACTCCATCCGTTTGTTTGAGCAGTTGTTTTGTGATCTTGCCAGTAGATACCCGCTCGCGCAATTTGAAAGCATGGAAGTTCGTGATAACGAATTTGGCTTTATCCAATTCAGAGAACATGTCTGACGGAACAATATCATGCTGTTTGTAATAATTCTGTGGGTCGTTAGGGAGCAAAACACGCAGGCGGTCCTTGATCGTAATCCCTGGCGCCACAAGCAGGAATGCGTCTGAAAATCGTGCATCCTGCGAATTGGCAATCTTGTTCAGCGCCTGCCATGCGATGATCATCGCCATGACCAATGTTTTTCCCGAACCAGTAGCCATCTTGAATGCAATGCGATACAGCAGGGGATTTGATTCTTGATTCTTCTGACGCAATAAATTCTCCACCCAGGCTTCGCCATACCTCGGCGCTACTTCTGTAATCCAAATTGCCGTTTCCAACGCCTCAATCTGACAAAAGAATAATCTGCGCTCGCGGTCTTCACGCTTCCAGTATTCAAGTAGTTTGGCTGTGATCTTTGTAATGCCTACATAACCACCCTGTCGCCAAATCGCTACACGCTCGCGGATGCGATTGATCTCCTTATTCTCCTCCACGCGGTCAGCCGTCCACTCAGTTTCGAACGATAACTGCTTTGCGCTTTTCTTCTTCGCACGCGGAATCGGCACAAAATATTGGCTGATGCGCCGCTCTTCGGTGATCTC
>CAMCQT010000150.1 GCA_945877125.1 Candidatus Brevifilum fermentans
GTTCTGATATTGTGTAGCCGCCTGCGTTCAAGTGACTCGTCAATGACGACGCGCAAATCCGCTTTGCCTGCGAGAATAGCCGAGAGAGTAACAAAATGACTCTTGGTTGTATTCGCAATGACCTGCGCAAGCGTGGTCTTGCCCGTGCCCGGAGGTCCCCATAAAATGATGGACGAGAAAAGTTTATCCGCTTCGATGGCGCGCCGCAGAAGTTTGCCTTCGCCCACGATATGTTCCTGCCCGATGTATTCATCCAAAGTGCGCGGGCGCATCCGCGCTGCAAGTGGTGCTTCGCTTTTCAGGCGTTCATGCATGGCATGGTCAAAGAGGTCGTTGGACATGGGATGATTATAATGTACGCCGAATTAAGCTAACCTTCACGTTGACTCGAGTTCTTCTTCTTATTCCCGAAAGGCAGGCATACCTGTCGGAAAGCTTTTAGAAATTCTCCACGCCTTCCTGCTCCAGTTTTAGCCCACGTCTAAGCAGATGCTCAATGACATGGCGAACATCGTGCAAATCGGGTCGCAAAAGTAGTCGTTTGAGATTGGCTTGGTCAGAGGCTGTAAGCGGACGCGCGCGGGGGATGTTGGCTTCGAGAATATCAATATTCATTAAGTAGGGTTGGATTTGGTTGCTAACAAAGCGGCGCAATTGGCTCAAAATATTGAATCCGCCATAATCCAAGTCTGACCATAAGAAAATAGGTGTTGTTTCAGGTAAGAGTCGGAGCACGCGCCTTACGGCGGGGGATGGGTTGCCGTAGGTGCAGATGATGGCGTGTTGCATGTTCCGTGTTCCATTGTTTGTTTGTTCTGTTTGGCGGATATATTGATGGAAGGTGGTGAGGTTTTCGATGCAGAGGACGGATTCGGCGTGGACAGTTTGCAGGGCGGCTGTTTGCGCGGCTGGGAATCCGATCGATGGGGTGAATCCGCTCAGGTTGAGAATTTCTCCCTTGTCGGTGGTGAATTGCCAGTTGCCCGCAAAGTGGATATAGTTTGGGTTGGCAACCAGGTTGAGTTCGCGCAGGACTTCTTCAGTGGGGATTCGTTTCCATTCGGGATTGCCAATGCGTGCGAGCGTGACAAGTTGGTTTTTGATGGCTTCAAATCGCTTGCTGTCGTTGAAGACGCGCACGCTGAAGACGCGGTAGGGCGTTTCCATTGTCAGCGTGGATAAGGCTTGTAGAACGGCAAGCAGGTCGAGGGTTAGGTTTGAATCGGTCAGGCTAAACGGGGTAGGAGATTTTTCGGCTTTGAGTTGGTTCAAGATGTAATTAATCGCGCGGGCACGCCAATCATCTTGAAAGCGGAATTTATCGGCGAGTAAGTGGCTTTCGAGGCGGGAGCGGTTGTCGGCGATGGGCGTACGCGAGAGGAGGTGAAAAAGTTCCGTGTTGCGTGTTCCGTATTCCGTTTTTGGGAGGGTGATGGATTGGAGTAAATGTCCCGTTTCACCCGGAATCCAAGTGAGTTTGATAAGTCCGTTTTTTTCAAGATGGATTAGTTGTTCATTTGCAATCAGTCGCGGTTCGGGATTTGCTTGTGAAAAATAACTTGGAAGGGAAAGGTCGGCGAGGATTATTTTTATGGAACGGGAATGTTGCGTGGTGCGTGTTCCGTTTTGTGTGGCGCGGCGCTCAAAGATATCAAGCAAGGCATTAAGCACAACAGTCACATCAGGCGAAGGGCTAAAAGATATTTCCATTTTTCACCCAACCCACGCAACAGGCAACATATCATCCCGTAGCGAAGCGGAACGGACGATATACTGATTACTGTTCACTGATCACTGACTCTCTAGTTTTTCAATCATCTCACTCTTGTCAATATCAATGACAAACGAATGATTGTTTTTGCGGACAACCGTGCAGACGCTATCCACATAAGGCAGGAGCGAACCAGATTTGTCGGGCGGGGTGGCGAGCAGAACTTGCAGCCCCGCTTCGCGCATAAAGTGCAAGGCGGCGGCAGTGCGGGCAGTGTCCATTTTGCCAAAGGCCTCATCGAAGAGGGCAAGGCGAATTGTGTCGGATGGGCGTGCTTGGTTGAGGCGATAGGCTTGTGCGAACGAAGCTGCCATTGCCACGTAAAATGGCGTCGTGGTTTCGCCACCAGATTTCTTGGCGTTGATTTGACTCAGCAGAGCACGGTCGCCATTTGGATAATGAATGCGAATGTCATATTGCAGATAGTTGCGATAGTCCTGCAATTCGCGTAACTCGGCGTTCTCATCGTCGTGGGCGCTGGTGAGTCGCTCGAAGAGCAAGTCCCAGCCTTGTTGGTGCTTCTGCCGAAAATCTGAGTCGAAAAGCGAATCTCCCATCACTTGCTGGCTGTCCATCACCATGTCGAAAACCTGGCGCAGGGCGGGCGCGGGCTGATTGATAAATTCAAAGCGTTCGCCGCCGAAGCGCAGATTGGAAAGCGTGCCATTGAGAAATGCAAGTTGTTGGCGCGCATCTTCGATTTGTTCGCGCAAACGGTGGATAAAGTTTTCGACGAGTTCCTGTTCGGCGAGTCCGCGCTGGTGGGCGATTTGGGTCTCGTAGTTGGGGAGTTCTGAGTTTATAAGTTTTGCGCGCTCGGTAATGTAGCGTGTTGCGTCGTCCGTGTCGTCGGTGCCGAAATCGTAGCGCATGGAGTAGGCTTGCTTGGCTTCACGCAGGCGGTCACGCGACCGCTGCTCGGCGGTTTGATAATCATTTTCGTAGCGACTGGCATTTTGCAGAATCACTTGCGCCGTTTTACATATACCAACGACTGATAGCAGAGAAAACCTTTAGTGTCTGCATAAGCAGAAAATAAAAACAGCCCTCCGTGAAGGAGAGCTGTTTGGGTTGACTTGTGACTCTGTGTTAGCTCACTGTGCGTTTGTCATCGCGCCGTCAGAACAAAAATATCCCGACCTTCTCAAAGAAGTAGGCTTCGGATGACGTGTACGTGGTGCAAAAACTGTATTCATGATGGGCGGTATTTTACCTGAAAAGTGAGTCAATGAATTTTTGAAATAAACCTAAAAGAGTACCCAAACGGGTAATACGTCACCGACTCTCAGAACTTAACCACCAAGTCTCCAAGACACCAAGTCACAAAGTTTTTTTCTCTTGGTGCTTTATTATCCTGTGGGTCGTGGTAAAAATCCAGAACCTAATTACGCAGGTACTGGCTTGTAAGCGAGTTCTTTGCCGTTAAGAGTTTCTCAGGCGTGCCTTCAAACATTACTTTGCCGCCTTTGTTGCCGCCTTCGGGACCCATATCGATGATCCAGTCGGCGTTTTTGATGACATCCAGATTGTGTTCGATGACGATGACCGTATTACCGGAATCGACCAAGCGATTGATGATGGCGAGAAAGTTGCTAATATCGGACATATGCAGGCCTGTGGTTGGCTCATCCATGACATAAATACTGCCCTTTTTTTGCAGTTCGCTGGCAAGTTTAATACGTTGGCACTCGCCACCGGATAGTGTGCTGAGCGGCTGCCCCAGTGTGAGATAATCCAGACCGACATCACTCAAGGCTTGCAGTTTGCGAACAATTTCCTTGATGCTGAAGAAGTCGAGCGCTTGCCGAACGGACATGCCCAGCACATCGCTGATCGATTTACCATTGAGTTTGTAGGCCAGCACCTCGTCCTTGAAGCGCTTCCCGCCGCAGGTTTCACACGGTGTTTTGACTTCGTCCAGGAACGCCACATCGGTGTAGATAACGCCCAACCCCTGGCAGGTTTCGCAAGCGCCTTTGGAGTTGAAACTAAACAGTGCCGCATTGACTTTATTGGTTGTCGCGAAGGCTTTGCGAACATCGTCCATGATGCCCGTGTAGGTGGCAGGGTTGGATCGGCTGGATGTGCCTACCGCTGCTTGATCAATCACAACCGATTCGACGTGTTGGTGGAGAAAAGTCTGGTTAATGAGCGAACTTTTGCCCGAACCCGCTACGCCCGTCACAACGGTCAAGATGCCGATTGGAATATCGACACTGACATTCTGTAGATTATGTAATGTGGCATTGACGATACTAAGCTTGCCCTTTGCCTGACGAAAACGCTCCTTGATCGGCATCGACTCCTTCATATAGCGACCTGTCAGCGTTTCCGCGTGTAGCAGATCGGCAAAACTGCCTTCATAGACAATATTGCCGCCGCGGTTGCCTGCCTGGGGACCAACATCGACAACATGATCCGCTATTTTGATCACATCACGGTCATGTTCGACCACAATCACCGTATTGCCCTTGTCGCGCAGCTTTTGCAGTAGTTCATTCAGACGGTGGACATCACGCGGATGCAGCCCGATACTGGGTTCGTCAAAGATGTACAAAACGTCCACAAGACTGCTGGCAAGATGCTTGACCATTTTGATGCGCTGCGATTCACCGCCTGATAAAGTATTGGTTTCACGGTTGAGGCTCAGATATTCGAGTCCAATATTAATCATGTCTTGTAAGCGCTCGACCAGGGAATTGACCATGGGTACTGCTACCGGGTCTTTGATTGCCCGGATGACCTCGATCAAATCGTTAACTTCCATCGCCGCGAGTTCAGCGATGTTGCGACCATTAATCTTGGAACTCAGCGCCATTTGGCTAAGCCGAGTTCCTTTGCACAGCGTACATGGGCCGAAGGTCATGTAAGGTGCTACCGATTTCTGGGTGCGCCCCGAATAGGTTTTGACATCGCGGGTGATGTACTTACGGTTGAACTTGTCGATGATTCCCTCAAAGGTTTGCTGGTTACCGTTTATTTTGACCTTGTAGGGTTTGCTGTGCAGGAGCAGTTCCATTTCTTCATCGGTGTAATCCACCAGTTTCTTGTCATTATCGAATAACCCCGACTGGGTTAAAATACCCCAGGTCCAGAAGCTTTTTACCGCATACTCTGGGAACAGAATCGCGCCTTCATTGAGTGATTTGGACGTATCCAGAGAGACCGCCAAATCTACGCCTATCTTTCGACCAATGCCGTTGCAGTTGGGACACATGCCCTGCGGATCATTGAACGAAAAGACATTGCGATTGCCCACGTAGGGCTGACCTACACGCGAATACAGCAGTCGAAGTAAGCTGTAAGTATCGGTAATCGTTCCGACTGTCGAATGCGACCCACCGCCCATATGCTTCTGGTCAACGACAATCGCCATACTCAGGTTTTCGATAGCATCGACGTCAGGCTGAGCATAACGGGGCAGGAAGTTACGAATGAACGTACTGAAGGTTTCGTTTAACTGTCGTCGGGCTTCGGAGGCAATGGTATCGAATACGATCGATGATTTGCCAGAGCCAGATACGCCGGTAAAGATGGTAATTTGGCGTTTGGGAATGCGTAAAGACACATTCTTCAAATTGTTTTCGCGTGCGCCGCGAATCTCGATATATTCCTGTGGCATTGTCTCTCCTCTATACTCTCTGCCAAACATTAATAAAACCGGAGGGTAAAAACTCAGTTGCTTTTACCCTCCCAAGATAATTTAGAACATTTATTCTGGTCAGTCAAGGTACTTGTTTCGCGTCCAAAAGTAAAAATTAGAAAAGGGTCAAAGGTCTTGAAAAAGATGGGTCGAAAGGCTCTTGTTAAAGATGAGTGAAAAATGTAAGATGGACATCATGAGAAAACAACGAAAAAAGAACACATTGCCTGAGTCGAAAGACCAACGGATTACAGAACTGGAAGAGCAATTGGTCCAGGCATTGGCAACGATACAACGACTTCAGAAACTGCAAAAAGAAGTGGAACGATTGCAGGCTGAAGTAGAGGAATTGAAACGAGCCGGAAAGCGTCAGGCGGCGCCGTTTGCGCGTCGGAAATTGGTGGAGCATCCTAAAAAGTCTGGCGCAAAGCAGGCATTGTATTCATTAGAACATATGTTCTAATTTTACAGACGGATGAGTGTTTTGTCAAGAGCTTTGGCGCAAATTTGCGACAAGTGGTTTGGCTAGCGGGCTTCACTTTTCAGACGGTCTTATATGGCGTGGTCAAAAAGGTCGTTGGACAAGTGGTGATTATACTTTTACATCGGGGGAAGCGAGAACATTTTACAAACTTGCCTGAATCCGCTCTTCTTATATTTCTGGCAATCGTGTATCATTGACAGCAAATAATCACAGGCAGGGACATGGAGCGCTGATGGACATCAGACCTGAACTCTACAATCACTTTGGATTTTCCACTTTTCGCGCGGGGCAGGAGGAGGCGATTCGTTCGCTCCTCAATAAACAGCACATGCTTGCGGTCATGCCGACGGGCGCGGGCAAGTCGCTTATTTTTCAACTCGCTGCACTGCAACTTGTTGGCATTACCCTTGTCATTTCTCCGCTCATCGCGTTGATGAAAGACCAGGTGGACAGCCTCAGCCGCCGCAATATTCCCGCCACGTATATCAACAGCTCACTGCCCGCCGCCGAGCAAAATTTGCGCCTGCAAAATCTTTCGCAAAATAAATACCGCCTTGTGTACGTTGCGCCCGAACGATTGCGAAACGTCCAATTTTTGAATGCGCTCAAAACGCAAACAGTCAGCCTGCTCGCCGTGGACGAGGCGCACTGCATCTCGGAATGGGGTCATGATTTTCGTCCCGATTATTTGCACATCGCGCAAGCCCGCGCCGCATTGGGCAATCCACTCACAGCCGCGTTGACCGCCACCGCCACGCCGCAAGTCCAGCAGGATATTATTCGACTGCTTGGATTGAGCGACTCGAACCGCATCGTGACTGGATTCAACCGCCCAAACCTGACTCTCGACGTGAGGTACGCTTCGGGACTCAACTCGAAGTTGAGAGCCATCAATGAGCTTTTGTCCACCCGTGAATCTGGTTCCATCATCGTCTACACGGGCACGCGCCGCGACGCAGAGGAGGTGACCGAGTTCGTGCGCGAAGTTGTTAAAATCCCCGCCGAGTTTTATCATGCGGGACTTCCGCCTGAAGAACGGACGCGCATCCAAAATGATTTTATCTCTGGTGGGTTGAACGTCATCTGCGCCACCAACGCCTTCGGCATGGGCATAGACCGCGCCGAAGATTTACAGGCTGAACTATCCCGCCTCTCCTTCTTTGGTATCTTTCCCATCACCCGCGCTGACAAGGATTATCCCGAACGCTACCGCCAGCGATTAAAGGAATCTGCGCCAGCCGTTTTGTTTTATGCGGGCGAAAAGGCTTTGCTCGGTCAGCCTGGTATTGCAGTCGTTGGCTCGCGTCATCTGGATGAAGCGGGGCAGGATTGTGCGCGCTTCGTCGGCAACGCCTGCGGACTTTCGGGGCAGGTTTTATATTCTGGCGGCGCGAAGGGCGTGGACACTCTCAGCATGGAATCCGCACTCGAAGCGCGCGGGACAGCCGTCGGCGTGCTGGCGGATAGTTTAACGAGGGCGGTCAAAACTCACAAGGAAGCGTTGAAAAGCGGAGACCTGTGCCTGGTCACGCCGTACAGTCCCAACGCAGGATTCTCCGTCGGCGCGGCAATGGGGCGCAATCGCTTGATTTATACGCTGGCAGATTATGCCATCGTCGTCGCCTCTGACGCGGAAACGGGCGGAACTTGGGCAGGCGCAACTGAGACTCTCAAAAATAATTGGGTTCCCATTTTTGTGCTGGAACATGCACAAATGCCAGAGGGAAATAAGTTGCTGTTACAAAGGGGGGCGCTGCCATTCCCGCATCCGTTTAAAGAGATGCTCATCAAACTGCCAGATTGGATGAAGGAAAAAGCCGCCACGCGGAGCGTGCCGCAGAAACCAAATCAACCGAGTTTGTTCTAATGCCCACTTACCCCGATTGCGTGTTGATTCTGTGTGTGGAGGATGTGCATGTTCATTTCTCTTAATAGGGTAAGCCGTTTAGGATTTTTTCAACAACCGTAAGAGATTGTCTTTTGTCAGCAGGGCTAGATCCTCTGGCGAACTGAGAAATGGTCTCACGTCATCAAGCGCCTGTTCAAATGAAATAGTTTCGATTTTCGAATATATAATTTCACGCCAGTTTTCAATCGTCAGAACATGCCCTGCCCAGTCCGTTTGGGATAAGGCATGATTTAGCAAGTCTAGATTTGGCTCCGCCCAGGTTCTGTCACTCAGATACCAGAGCAGATCATACAAGTCGCGTCCTTTCAAGTAGGGACGCTGCAAAATTGCGTGAAGTTTTCCCGCCAGCAATGAGGCTTTATCGTGATGTTGAAGATTGAGAAGCACATGACGGCGAATCAGGGAAGTTTCGAGTGTGGTACCTGCGGGTGGGCGGGTATCCACTTTAATTTTTACCGCCAATGCTTCATCTTGATGTGGTGATAGATTGAGTTCATTCAATAGTCCCGAAAAACGGACAAAGGCGCTATGCACTGTTTTCTGGTCGTTTACTTTGAGCGTGACGGCGTAGCCTTGCGCCTCCATATCCCTTTGAATGGATTGAAGGTATGCGCGGAAATTGTATGAAGCGGAATCCCTTTCGAGAGCAAAGTCCAAATCTTCGGAATAGCGTGGAAGGGAGTATAAAAATCTTAGCGCAGTTCCACCGTGAAAAGCGAGCGCGGTCATTGCGCCAGCGCGCTGTAAACTTTGCAGAATCAATGCCTGTAAATATTCGCGCGCCAGGTTTTTCTTTTCGATGGGCGATGTTGCGGCAGATATAAGTGTAAGAACATATTCCTTCATGTGAGTTCCTCGAATTCATCTTTTTCCTGTTCTGTCAATGACTGAATTTGTTGGACAATGCGTTGCCATTTTGGTTTCCCTGCGCGGGAGGCAAATTCATGCAGGCAATTCATGTCCAGCCGTTCGAGGTTTTGCAGGCGAAGTCCCAAAAGATAGTTGGATGAATCAGAAGCAGGGGTGAGGTGCGCCAGATCAAGCAATGCTTTTTCGGGCGTCGCGATGAATGCCTGTTGTCCTTGGGAAACTTCCAAAAGTTGGTATCCAAAAAAAAGATGTGATGCAAGGTGGTGAAAATGAAATCCGCCATCCCACTGCGCAGGGCGTTGTGTGGTGACGCTGATGGCGCGCGGAACATATTCGGGGATGAGTCCGTAGAACGCAAGCGCAGACTGCGTACTGACATAGGAGCCAGTTACCAGCGCATTTGCAATTAGAAAAGGGTGGGGGATGATGCTTTGATAGGGCGGGGCGAGAGTGTACAAGCCACGGCGCAGTTGGCGGATTCGCCCGCTTCGCTCCCAGCGGGAGAGTTGCCTCCGCACATCGTTTGGATCTACCTCCCCAGCAAGGAGAAGTCCAGTTTCGAAGACGGGCTGGTTGCGAACCAAGGATAAAAGTTCTTCAAATTTCACGTGCTTATTATGCCATAAGTGGCAAATTGGTGCAATAAAAAATAGAAATAATTTGGTTGGATGTGTTGGGGTGGCAGAGATTTACGGCTTTTTCCTTGTATGAATTATTCAAAACTGCCCAAAAACCGAGAAATCTGCCCATCCATGTAGGTGTTACAAGAACTTGCTTCACAAAAAGCAAAGTTCTGATATTGTGTAGCCGCCTGCGTTCAAGTGACTCGTCAATGACGACGCGCAAATCCGCTTTGCCTGCGAGAATAGCCGAGAGAGTAACAAAATGACTCTTGGTTGTATTCGCAATGACCTGCGCAAGCGTGG
>CAMCQT010000151.1 GCA_945877125.1 Candidatus Brevifilum fermentans
GTAAAGGAACAACGCGCTCGTTATGTCATTACGCAACGGGGCGTGCCTGTTGCAGTAATTATCCCGATAGACGCTATATTGGACCCAAAAAACAGCAGCGAATCATGGGATAAGTTAATGGAAATCCGCAGGAAACTGGGCACCGGCAAACAAAACACAAAGAGTTCCGTTGAAATCCTATCGGAGATGCGCCGATGACCACTCGTGTTACAGTAGACGCCAGTGTCTTTGTTAATGCATTTAGCCCAGAGGAAGACGGAAGCGATAAAAGTATGGCGTTTTTGTCTCAACTAAGAAAAGACGGCGTTCCGCTGATTCAGCCAACCTTATTTCTTCCCGAAGTTGCCGCCTCTATTGCGCGCAAGCAAGATGATACAGAAGCTGCCTTGGAACTGGAGCAGGAACTAAAGAATTTTTTCGACTTGACGCTTGTTGACTTGGATGAAAGCCTTGCTGATTTCGCCAGTGAAGTCGCCGCAAAACACCGCCTGCGTGGAAGCGATGCCGTCTACGCGGCAGTTGCCTTGCGGTTTGGAACTCAATTGATTACGTTGGACAGAGAGCAATTGGAAAGGCTGCCGAAGATTTTGGATGTGAGAGCGCCATAAAATTAAAATAGAGCGTATCCAAAACGAGCAGTGGACATAAAATCCACTGCTCGTTTTATTTCGTCCCCCTCATCCGAGTCAAATCTTTTTACGTTACAATAGGCGGGCTGTACCTAAAATGAAAGTACCCTTTTTCTCCTCCCGCTTCTCCCAAATTGCCGCGCTTGTCCTGCTTTTAGGCTTGGGACTCGCCATCCGCCTTTACGACCTAACCGACCTCCCGCTCGATTTCCATCCCACACGCCAATTGCTCTCCGCGCTCAAGGCGCGCGGCATGTATTACCAAACGCTGACCGACGCCCCCGCCGACCAGCGTGATTTTGCCATTCAACAATGGAAGATCCGCGCCGCGATAGAGCCTGAGATCGTCGAGCGCATGGCGGCATTCACCTACCAATTCACAGGCGAGCAGTTGTGGGTCGCGCGCGTTTACTCATCGGTGTTCTGGGTCATCGGCGCGGTATTTTTATTTCTACTTGCGCGCCAACTCACCTCCGCAGACGGCGCGCTCGTCACCACAGCTTTTTATCTTTTCGCACCGTACGCAGTCAGCGCCAGCCGCAGTTTTCAACCTGACCCGTTGATGGTGATGCTCATCATTATTTTTTGGTGGGCAGTTTACGAATGGTCCCTCACCCCTGCCCCTCTCCCTCAGGGAGAGGGGTGTCCGAAGGACGGGGTGAGGGCGTGGACTTTTGCGATCCTCGCGGGACTGTTCGGCGGCTTCGCTATTTATGTAAAATTTGTCGCAGCATTCTTCATCATCGGCGGCGGGTTGGGAGCAGCCCTCAGACGCGATTCTGTCCTCGAAACACTCCGCAGGCCGCAGGTTTATGTCATGACCGTTTTGGGCATCCTGCCCGGCGCGGCGTACGTCATCTACGGAGTCTGGGTCGCAGGCTACCTCGGTCAGCAATTCGGCGGGCGCTTCATCCCCGCGCTCTTCCTCAGCCCATCCTATTATCTCGGCTGGCTTGGAATGCTCAACACCGTCGTCGGCAGCATGGCGTTGATGCTGGGATTGCTCGGTTTATTTTTTTGGGATGACGAAAAGCGACGCTTCGCTCTCGCGCTTTGGGCTGGGTACGCTTTCTTTGGCATTTACTTCAACTATCACATTTCGTCCCACGACTACTACAGCCTGCCGTTGATTCCCATCGTGGCGTTATCCCTCGCCCCTCTCGCAGATTGGTTCTTCGCGCAACTCAGCAAACTCACCGCCACACGCGTCACACGTCTTGTTGCATTCGGCATTCTGCTTTTCGGTTTATCAGCCTCGCTCTGGAACACCCGCGCCGAAATGAAACGCGTTGACTACCGCCCCGAAACCAAAATGTGGGCCGAGATCAGCGAAAAGCTCGGTGACAAAAACACGGCGGGACTGACGCAAGATTACGGCTCGCGCCTCGCCTACTGGGGCTGGAAGAGTATCACCTCGTGGCAAACCTACGGCGACCTAATCTATCACGATGACCTGCGCGGCGCACAGAACGACTTTGAACAACAATTTGATTCCATTGCCGCGAAGAAGGAATTATTTCTAATCACCGACTTCAACGAATTAAACCGCCAGCCGTCGCTCAAAGAAAAATTGTCTGAATATCCTATTTTCGCCGAAGGGGACGGCTACATTATTTACGACCTTGCTTCCACGGATTCGCATTAAATGCCCAAACCAAAACAAAAATCAACCTTTACCTTTTTTCCTTTTTCCATCTGGCTTACCGCAACCTTTTCAGCGTTTGTGCTGTCGATCTATGCCTATCTCGGAACTTTCTCGCGCCACCTCGCCGATGATTATTGCGCGGTAGACTTTATCAAAAAAGACTTTTTTACCGCGCTGTGGATCAACTACACAAACGTCTCTGACCGTTTTTCAAATTTCATGTTGATCACGTTCAGCGAAGTTGTGGGACCGCAGACTATTGCTGTTTTGCCCGCCTTGATGATTACCCTGTGGGTCATCGGCATTGCCTGGTTATTATACGAAGCCAGCCGTTTCAGCGGAAAGGCTTGGGATAGAACCATCATCCTGACTCTGACCTTCCTGCTCGTATTTTTTGCACTGCTTCAAGCGCCAAACCGATTTCAAATTTTATACTGGCGTTCCTCGCTTGCGACTCATTTTGCGCCGCTGGTTTTTATGCCGTATCTGGCAGCCTCCATTTTGCGCTCCATCTTCGCCGCAGAAAAAAAACCAACTGCTTTTTGGGACTACCCGCTCATCTTCTTTTTCTCCTTCATCCTCGGCGGATTTTCGGAGCCGACAGCTTTGGTTATCATTTCACTGCTGGCGCTGGCTATTTTTTCCACATGGCTATGGATGACACGCCCCACACGTGGCACGGCTTTTAGCCTTTTGCTTTGGTCATTTGCAGGGGCTGTGCTGGCGCTGGTGGTCATGGCAATTTCGCCTGCCAATGCATTCAGGTTGGGCAATGCGCCGCCACCAACAATTTCGCTGCTTATCTCGCGGTCATTTAGTTATGGCTTTGACTTTATTCTCAGCTCGTTCCGAACTCTCCCCCTGCCAACACTTTTCACTGTCTTGATGCCCTTTCTTATTTTCTATAATTTATATGCTTCACCAATCCCCGCGTTGACTCCAGCCCAAAGAAAACTTGCATCCATCATGCTGGCAGTCATTCCGATACTTTCTTATTTACTGATCGTTGCCAGTTTTCTGCCCAGCGTGTACGGGCAATCTTTCCCCGTGGAACGGGCGCGGTTCACAGGTCAACTAAGTTTGGTTACGGGGCTGATGATCGAAGCCGCTTTGCTGGGCAGCCTGTCTGCCCAAATCAGATCGCGCATCACCGAGATATTAAATCTAAAATTGATCTCTGCAATTTTGCTGGCAGTCGCGGCTCTGTATCCGTTGCGCGCCGCAGGGCTTGCCCTGGCAGATATTCCCGTCTATCAAACACGCGCCGAAGCATGGGACACGCGCGAAGCCCAAATTTACAAACTGCGCGCACAAGGTCAAACCGACTTGATCGTCTTTCAATTTGATGGCGTGGAAGGCGTCAAAGAAATGGACGTCAATGCAAATCATTGGGTCAACCGCTGTGCGGCAAAGTATTATCAAGTTGACACCATCCGCGCCATTCCAAACAAATGAACATGAAACAACCCATCCTCGTCACAGGCGCACACCGCAGCGGAACAACCTGGGTCGGCAAAATGCTCGCCGCAAATCCCAGCACCGCCTACATCAGCGAGCCGCTCAATGTCCTGCACCGTCGCGGAGTCTATCGCGCCGATGTCAAACACTGGTATGAATACATCACCGCAGAAAACGAAGAAAAATATCTACCTGCGTTTCGGGAACTCTTTAATTTTCGCTATCATCTTTTCGCCGAACTTGGTTCGCTGCGTTCGCAAAAAGATTTCATGCGCATGGGTCGTGACCTGTCCATTTTTGCGAAGGGCAAATTGCAAGGTCAACGCGCCCTGCTCAAAGACCCGTTCGCGGTTTTTTCCACGCCCTGGTTCGCGCAAAAATTAAACTGTCAGGTCGTCATCACCATCCGTCACCCCGGCGGATTTGCCAGCAGCCTCAAACGTCTCAACTGGAATTTTGACTTCCGCGACCTGCTCAACCAGCCCATGCTCATGCGCGACCACCTCGAAGCAGACCGCGCGGATATGGAATCCATGCCAGCCGATGACATCGTCGGGCAATCCGCCCTGCTCTGGCGGATGATCTACCGCTCGGTTCATACGACCCGTGAGTTGTTTCCAGACTTCAAGATTGTGCGTCACGAAGACCTTTCGCTCGATCCCATTGCAGGGTATAAATCGCTGTACGACTCCCTCGGCTTGACCTTCGACGAAAAAGTCCGTGACACTATTCTCAACGCCAGCAGTTCCGAAAACCCAACCGAGTTGTCGAAGAAAAAAGTCCACTCGGTAAAACTGGACAGCCGCGCCAACATGGACAACTGGAAGAAGCGCCTGACCCCCGAAGAGATCACCCGCATCCGCAAGCTGACCGAAGACGTATCCCATCTTTTCTACTCCGACACCGAATGGTAAGCCGCCCCAATTACCAATTACTGATGACTGAACTCCCCCTCGTCTCCATCATCACCCCATCCTTCAACCAGGCACGCTACCTCGAAGCCACGATCAACTCCGTGCTTGGGCAGGATTATCCGCGCATTGAATACATCATCGTCGACGGTGGTTCTACAGATGGCAGCGTAGACGTGATTCAAAAACACGCGGGTAGACTCGCCTGGTGGGTCAGCGAACAGGATAAGGGTCAGACCGATGCGATTAACAAAGGCTTCAATCGCGCCACGGGTGAAATCCTCGCCTGGCTCAACTCAGACGATACCTACAATCCGGGCGCGGTGGCAGAGGCTGTAAAATACTTAATTGAAAATCCAGAAGTTGGCTTGGTCTATGCCGATTGCAATTTCGTTGACGAAGAAGATCGGGTCATTGGAAAGTTCAACGCCGCGCAAACAGATTACCGCCGCCTGCGTGAGGGCTACGTTCACATCCCACAGCAGACCATGTTCTTCCGCGCCAAATATTGGAAGGAGATTGGTCCGCTCAACCCATCTTTTTATTTTGCAATGGATTACGACCTGTGGACACGCATTGCCGCGCGCGCGCCGTTCAAATACCTGGCTGGCAAAACGTGGGCTAACTTCCGCCTGCATACCTCAGGCAAAACCGTCGCCGCCGATGACCGCTGTTGGCCAGAAATGATCCGCGTTCATTATCGTGATGGCGGCAGTTTCTTTTCTGTGATTATGGCAAAATATTATCTAAGAAAAATAATCGGTCCGCTCTGGAAATGGCGAATCAAGAAAACAGGTAAACAGGTAAATAGGTAAACAGGTTTTATTCATCCTTCATCCTTCATCCTTCATCCTTTGCCCTTCTCCCCCCTATGAAATTTCTCTTCACCTCCCCTTCCCTCGATGACCTCATCCGCTTGCTCAGAGCGTGGCGTTTTTGGATGCTTGGCGCAATGCTTGGCGCGCTGATCGGCGCGGCAGTTTATTTTATTATTCCGCCGCCATTTCGTGCGCAAGCCACAGTCAATGTAGATTTCAATCTTGAGCAAGCCTGGCCGCAGGAGACTGACCGCCAGCAATTTTATTATCTCGAACGCGAGTCACGCAAACTGGAAGAGATTGCCTGGTCTGACGATGTGATGAGTCAGTTGTCGTCCGAGTTCACCATTCCCGTGGAAGACCTGCGCGGATATAAACTACATCTCAGCCAACCCGCTGAGGCAGGCTGGCATTTCTACGCCGATGATAAAAACTCGCAAACTGCCGCATCGCTGGCTTCTGCCTGGGCTGAGGCTTTCACCGCCAAAGCCCAAGCAGATGTGGAAGCGGGCAACATCAACGAATTTGTAAAACTCGAAGCCACCCAATCCAAGAATTTACTCAAAGAACGCCGCACCCCACTCAGCGGATATTTGCTCGCAGGTTCTGTCGGCTTTCTCACGCTTGCAGTTTTTGTTTTACTGTTTATTTCACCGAAGAACAAATGAAAAACTCTGCACGCGAAATATCTTTGGAAAATCTTTCCCGCATCCTTTGGGGCGCGACTCTGCTGGCTATACCTGTGACCAGTTTTCGCTGGTTTCCATTTCTTGGCGAAGGCACGTTTGTTCGCCCGCTTTCGTTATATCCGCTGGCGCTGTTGATTCCGCTGTTGTTGATTCAAGGCTGGCGCGGAAAAATAAAACTCAACTGGGCAGGCGCGTTGATTCCGCTTGGGGCGCTGATGCTGTTCATTTTCGCAGCGGCCAGTTTCGGGGCGTTGATCGATCCGATTCCGTTGCGCGGACAAATCTACTCGGGGCGCGCCATCCGCGCGCTGGCGACTCTTTTCATCGGCGTCGCATTTTTTATTTCAGCCGTGTGGATGAACAAAGACGAAGCCGATTTCCGTTTCACGGTCCGCTGGCTGTTTGCGGGGTTGTGCCTCGATCTGGCGTGGAGCGGTTTGCAGGCGGTCACTTTTTACACAGGCTTGCTGAACAAGGCAATGGTCACGCATTGGCAGCTCGCGTTTTCGATGCGCGAACTCGTGCGCACCAACCGCATCTCGGGGCTGGCGTATGAACCCGCCTGGCTTGCCGGACAACTCGCCACCACATTCATCCCGTTCCTGTTTGCCGCCGTGCTGATGAATTTCCGCATCTCGCGCCTGAAGTGGCTGGAACCTGTTCTACTGGCATTATCCCTGCTGGTAGTTTTGGCAACCTACTCCCGCGGCGGATTGCTCACCACAGTTGCCGCGGCTGGATTAACATTTTTATTTTTTGGACGCGACATTATTCGCGCCACATGGAAGTGGTTCATCAACGGCTTTCGCGGACGCATGCTCGATATTTTATTCCGCATTGGAATGGTGGCCGCTGTGTTGGGTGTATTTGTCGGCGCGTTCCTTTTTCTTAGCCAGAAAAATTTCTTCCGCCGTTTGTGGGAAACAGACGCGCAGACTTTGAGCGAATACATTGTGGATATCAACGCAGGCGCGCGCGGCGCATACTCCGCGGGCGCGCTGGCGGCGTTTGAAGAATACCCGCTGACCGGTGTGGGACTCGGCGCGAGCGGATTTTACATCTACCAAAACCTGCCCGATTGGGCGCTAACCACTGTGCCAGAAATTGCAAAACAAATGAATCCTGAAAACCGTTTGTATCCCAACCCTAAAAATCTTTACGTGCGTTTGCTGGCTGAGACGGGGCTGATCGGCTTCTTTTTGTTCCTGGCATTTCAGTTCCATATTCTTGGGGATATGTTAAACTTGCTCCGCCGTGAAGAACCCTGGGCGCGCTTCGCCTCAGTGGCTGGGGTGTTTGCGTGGTTGGCAATCACATTTTATAATTTCACGCAGGATTCGCTCACAACACCAAACATCTGGCTCGTATCGGGAATACTGGTGGGGCTGTCTTTTACTTCATCGTACAAGGAAATCAAATGATCGTTCTCTCTGTTGGTATGCCCCGCGCCGGCTCCGGCTGGCACTACAACCTTATTCACGATTTGATGGAAACAACGGGCTGCGCCGATGCGCGTGACATCCGCGAGCGTTACCGGTTGCAGAAAATTTTGACCGAAGTCAACTGCAATATCGGTGTGCTTTCTGCAAGAAGGCTCGGATTGGTAGCCCTGCCCGCGCTGGTCAATACTTTTGTGATCAAAGCCCACGCGGCGCCCACAAACGCCTCGCGCCTGCTCGCGACCTCGGGGCTGATGCGCGTCACATACATTTATCGTGACCCGCGCGACGCCATGCTCTCAGCCTTTGACTTTGGTCAACGGGCGCTGGTGAAGGGACGTCCCAACGCTTTTTCGTATCTCTCTAATTTTGAGAAGAGCGTGGACTTCATGATGGAATACGTCCTGATCTGGGAAAAGTGGATGCAAGAGAAAAATGTGCTGATCGCGCGTTACGAAGACCTGCTGACAAACTATGACGTAGAATCTTCCAAACTGGTGGAATATCTCAAAGTAAACGAGACCAGTCCCAACGTCCAAGCGGTGATCGAAAAATATCGCCCAGACGCCGCAGAAGGTCAGCAGGGACTGCACTTCTTCAAGGGCAAAATCGGGCGTTTCCGCGAAGCGTATAGTGAAGAGCAGAAATCGGTCTTAAAAGAGAAATTAGGCTCATATTTGGCTCGCATGGGTTACGAAGAATAAGGTGTAATTCAGTTGTAAGTCTTTTGAGTTGCTCTTGCCTGTGTTTTTCGTTATTATAGGGAAATTATGTTGCGTAAATACGATGCACCCTACATGGCAGATTGGTTTGCCATATCATTAAGATGGATCATGCTGGTTGGTTTGGTTGTTTCGCTTGGGCTCGGGGGCAAGTTGGGATTATCCATATCGTGGCCGCTGGGTTTATTATTTATATGGAATCTCGCGATGACTGCGCTGGCTGGTTCAAATGTGCGCATGGTCTACCATCGTCCTGTTACTCTTTTTGCAGACCTTCTTTTGGCGGGGGCTTTCTATTGGACACAGGGCGGCTTGCGCGGACCCGCAGTTTGGAGTGGCTTGTTACCGATCCTGACCAGTTCAATTTACTTTGAACTGACTGGAGCCGTGGTCGCCGCGCTATTATTCTCTGGTTTAATGATCTACACAGGCATGCAAGCAGAAGGGGATATGCCGCTTGCCATAACCATTTCTGGCACACTGATCGTGTTGAGTTTTATATTTGGTTTTCTCGGTCACCGCATGATCGCACACATGAGAAAGAATCGTGCGCTGTGGCTCGATTCGGAAGAAAAGAAGAACGCCATGCAAGCCGAACGCATGCGCGCCATTTACGAGTTGACCTCTGAGCTTTCCTCGACATTAAGTTATAAACGTGTGCTTGAGTCTGCCTTGAACATGAGCGCAGCCGCCTTGAACCCCGACCCTGAACAGTTGCTCAATGACCCGCTCGTGGGCGTGGTGATGTTATTCAACGGCGGAAAATTGCGCATTGGGTCAGCGCGGCGTTTCACCACCGCAGACATGCGGGTGACATTTGACGCCGCTGATGGAATTCTAAAAAAAGCATTGGACGAGGGCGAGCCTATTTTTTTCAAAGACGCTGGCAGTGACCCCGAACTTGGGCGGGTGATCGCGCTCAGAAATTGCACAAGCGGATATTGTTTCCCACTGCGCAGCGGTTTCAATGTGTACGGCGTGATGTTGTTTGCCCACCCCGAGCCTGAATATTTCACAACAGATCGCCGCAACCTGCTTGATATTATCGGGCGTCAGGCTGTGATCGCAATTCAAAATGCACGTTTGTATCAGGACCTTGTGGAAGAAAAAGAACGCATGGTGGAGATTCACGAAGAAGCGCGCAAAAAACTGGCGCGTGATCTGCACGATGGACCCACGCAATCTGTGGCGGCCATGGCAATGCGCCTGAATATTACGCGGCGCA
>CAMCQT010000152.1 GCA_945877125.1 Candidatus Brevifilum fermentans
CAGAGCCAAAGCCTGAACTGTATAACCTTCCATAGAATCAGGATTGAGGTTCAAAAAAGCAAGCGAGTCTTCAAATATTTTCTGGCTATTCATCACCTCAACGTAAGTAGCAACAACAGATACACGATCCAATGTATTTAAACTATTGATCACTTCACCACTTGTCTTGAGTGAAGGGCTTGGAATAATTATAAAACGAGCAGTTGCACTATATTGGGGGAGGGTCAAAAAAGAGACCACCAAAGATGAGACCAAGGCTACCAATCCAGCCAACAAAATAATCCACCAGCCTTTTTGTAACATTCGAAGGTAAAGTTTGATTTCCATTATTATTTCCTCTCAAATCAATAAACATAGTGTAAGTAAGAAACTCGCCAGACAAAATAAATAGTATTAAGAACTTATACAAAACCCAATCCTTACAAATATGAAAGGATTGTACCTTATTTAGTTATTGAAATAATTGCGTTTACCTTAAAGAAATTAGTGCGCTCCCCGTTGCTTAAAGACAGCAGTAATGGTGCGCAAAAGAATATTAATGTCAAACCATATTCCAGCCCTCTCGATATAGGCTATGTCAAGGCGCAAACGATCATCAAATTCGAGTTGTGCCCGCCCAATGATCTGCCAAAGCCCTGTTAAACCAGGTGTTACATCCAAACGCTCGGTATGCCATAATTTATATGTCTCAGCGCCAAAAGATGTTGGACGCGGACCAACCAAGCTCATTTCGCCCTTAAGCACGTTGATCAATTGAGGCAATTCATCAAGGCTGGTCTTTCGCAGAATTTTCCCAACTTTTGTAATACGTGGGTCGTTGGTAATCTTGAAATCTGGCCATTGCAACTCATTCAGGTGGGCGTACTTCTCCTTCAAGGCTTCAGCATTGGGAACCATTGAGCGAAACTTATACATACTAAAGCGCTTGCCGCCCTTTCCTGTACGCAATTGGGTAAACAGGGCAGGTGCGCCAGGAGAGGTAAATCTAATAATTACTACAAGAATGCCAAGTAGGGGCATCCAAAATGGGGCGCTCAAGAGAACGAGAGTAAGGTCTATAACTCGTTTCATGAATATATAGGTACTCCCCAAGAAAATACGTTTCTTGGGGTCAAAGGAATTAATCCACTCTTGCTGCTGATCAATAGGGTTAAGTAGTGTACTGGTCATTTCACCACCTGCTCATTCAACTCAACAGGCTTCTTTAATTCTGAGGATTGCATTGAGCGATCGCGTGCTATATACAACAAGTCTTCAAAGGTTAAAGCTTCATCAGGAAAAGATGCAACGCCGCAATTGACATGAAGTCCGGTACGGTCTTCAATAATTTTACATGTTCGTTCGGCTAGAAAAACAGCGTTTTCCAAATCAGTTTCTGGGCAAAGAATAACAAACCTCCCAATGTGATCTCGGATTAGCAGGTCTGTCTGACGAATAGCCTCTCCAATGGCTTGCCCGATACGAGCGTTAGATAGACGGGTAAGCACATCACGTTGCAGGCTCTTCAACATCTCGCGTACCATTTCGTCATCCTTTGGATAAACATGCACAACCAACAATGACAGCGGACGATGATACCTTCTGCTTCGACCAAATTCTGTTTTTATCTGCTCGGAAGCAACATCAAACTCGATAGCGCGGTGAGGAAATGTTCCTTGCGCCAAAACATCCATCAGTGATTCTGATTGCGCAATTCCAACTGCCAATTGATATGAGAGCCATACCCCTACCTCCAGGATAACGAGTTCAAGAACGATCACCTCCACATCAGAAGATGCAGTAAGGGAACGATCTGTACTCTGTAAAAGCACAAAGTAAATTGCTGCCCAAAAAACCATGGGAACAACAACAGAAACCTTGTGTAAGGAAGGGACAAAAATCATAACGGGCACAAGGAAGATTGCAACAAGGTAAAAATACGCCGCAAAGTTAATAATTGGCGTGTCTGAACGATCTAATTGAGCAAGTACCAGCACAATTAGCAAATAAAAAGCGATCCAAAAAAATGATTTTTTGAGGTTAGTCACGTTGTTACCCTTATCAAATAATTATTAGTTTTATATCAATTGCGTACCAAATTCAATAATTATGAATTTTAACATATAAATACGACGAAGCAAATCCGAATTACACATCATAATGTGGTTTTCTCAAAATCGAAAAGTCTTGAAGCGAAAATTAGCCAAATTTGCGCTTTTCGCGTTAAGCTTTTCCACAAAATTGAAAAAGTGTCAACCTGCTTGAGAAAATCATACACATCATAACAAAATAACAGCCAATTTTACAGAAAACGAGCTAATAAATTTGTAAGAAATAGAGCTAAAATTCCATCTCAATTACCTGAGGAAAAATAATGGATTAAATCTGTTCGAGTTGAAGCCATCCAACACCTCAATTTTTATTCTTCACGGCGTTGAATTGATGACTAAATAAATTTTGTGATCTCAAACCAAATTACTGGAGGATTAATTCTTGAACGATCTCTACACCACACAGCCATCACAGATCGTGATGTATGCCACCGAATACTGCTCTGATTGCCGTCGGGCAAAAGCGTTTTTTGATACGAATGAAATCAAATATCTTCGAGTTGGCATTGAGAATAATAAAGAAGCAACTAAATTCATTATGAACTTAAATAAGGGCTACCAAAGTGTTCCAACCATTATCTTTCCAGACGGCACCGTACTTGTGGAGCCAGGTTGGGAAGAACTTCGAGCAAAGACAGGCACGAAATCTGGAGAGTAAATAAAAAAAAACAACCGGATAAATCACAAGCAGAGATATTTTCCTATTGGTGAATATCTCTGCTTGTGATTTAATCTATTTTGAAACAGTTTGTTTTCAAGATTATCTTCGCAACGCAGGAGTATAAAAACCATGAAGAAAATATATGCTTTGCTTGCTTTTATTTTTATTCTTAGCGCATGTGACACTTTGAGCGCTCCACCTCAGCCATTTCCTGTTTGGACGGTAATTCCCTCACGGACGCCAAATATTGTGACAGCCACGCCAATCATCATCAGCCTGCCTTTTACTGAAACTGTGATTCCTGGGGTAACGGTTGTTGCGCCTATTACGCTGACAAATACTGAGATACCTTCTCCCACATCAACAAATACGCCCACAGAAACCCCATCCCCCAGCCCAACATCTACGGCTGTGCAATCTGTAGCCGTGGATATTCTTGGCTGCAATACCAGCATTGATATTACTCACGGCATGGGCGAAGTGACAAATGCGTATGTGACTTTGAAAAATACGGGGACGGTGGATTTACCAAACACCTGCGCCTTGCTGCGTGCAATTGATGAAGACCGTGAGCACCCCGATAAAAAAGTGTGCATCACGAATCTGCCTGCGCTGTATCAGGTTACGCTAAAGCTGACAGTTGACTCTGCCTACCAGCAAAATACCATCATTCAGGTGGACGCTTCATCTAATGACACTTTATTACTGCGCGTGGATAAACCCTCTTGCACGGACATCGGTCTCTTCGGCGGTGCGCCTTCTGATGTGGGTGTGGTCAAGCCAATTGAGTAACCCGATTGAACACAAAGGACACCAAGGAGCACAAAGGAAAAGCCTTTTGACTTATTACCCTTCGTATACTTAGCTAGACTTTATCCATTTGGATATTAACAAAAGCAGGGTAAGCTAAAGGCAAACACTCCGCCAAGAGGTAGCCGATGCCAACCCTGCACGCAGAATATATCACGATCCGTGAAGCCTTTGCGAGGCTGTTCTCGAAGCGTATTTGGAAGCAAGCAAAAATATTGTTGATAGGTGCAATTCTTTCTCCTGCTGAGCGGACTGTCACAGCGGCGTTGCGTGTAATGGGTTTGAGCGGCGAAAAACATTTTCAAAATTATCATCGTGTTCTCAATCGTGCGGTATGGTCAAGCTTGGAAGCCAGCCATATTTTGTTGGGATTATTGATCAGCAGCTTTGCAAGCAACGGTCCAATTATCATGGGTTTGGACGACACGATTGAACGTCGTCGTGGAGCGAAGATCAAAGCCAAAGGAATCTACCGTGATCCCGTTCGTTCCAGTCACAGTCACTTTGTGAAAGCCAGCGGTTTGCGTTGGTTGAGCTTGATGTTACTGACACCTATTCCGTGGGCAAAGCGAGTTTGGGCGTTACCGTTTCTGACGGTGCTTGCACCTTCGGAGCGATACTACACTGGCAAAGCTCGTAAACATAAGAAACTCACCGAGTGGGCGTATCAGATGGTCTTGCAAGTTCGTCGCTGGCTTCCCAAGCGCCTCTTGGTAGTGGTCGCAGACAGTAGTTTTGCCGTGATTGACCTACTTTGGCAGTTGCGTCAATTGAAAAATCCAATTTGCATGATTACGCGCTTTCGTCTGGACGCTGCTCTGTATCAACCCAACAAACCTACACCTGGCAAGATGGGTCGCCCGCGCAAGAAGGGCAAACGTCTGCCCACCTTGGAGAGCATTGCGGAAGATAAACTCACTCGCTGGAAACGTCTCACAGTCCAAGAATGGTATGGAGAGAAAAAACGCGACCTTGAAATCACATCCCAAACTGCCATCTGGTTCCACAGTGGGAAACCGCCATTGCCAATTCGCTGGGTGATTGTCCGTGACCCAAAGAAGATATTCAAAACACAGGCTTTATTATGCACGGACATCAAGGTTTCAGCAGAGCAAATCATCGAATGGTTTGTTCGTCGCTGGCAAGTTGAAGTCACCTTTCATGAAGTTCGCACCCATTTGGGTGTAGAGACACAAAGACAATGGGCTGATCTGTCTATCCTGCGAGTTACGCCCGCTCTGCTGGGCTTGTTTTCCATAGTGACTTTGCTTGCAAACTTACATGCCAAAAAACAGAAACTGCCCGTTCAACAAGCGGCTTGGTATAACAAGCAACTTCCCACCTTTTCGGATGCCCTGAGAATTGTGAAGCAAACCTTATTCTCTCTTCGCCCTTTTCAGACATCACAGTTTTATAATGAAATCCGAAAAGTACCGCGCCTTCGCTCCAATTATCGCTTTTCTCGCTCTTCTCGTACCTTTCTACAGGTGCCAATTGGATAAAGTCTAGCTTAGCGTCCTTTGTGTTTGAAAATTATAACTTTGCCAGAGGCAGTGTAAATGTAAATACACTGCCTTTATTTTCGCCTGCGCTCTCTGCCCAAATTTTACCGCCGTGTGCTTCGACAAGATGCTTGGCAATGGTCAAACCGATGCCTGAGCCGCCATGCGCACGTGAGCGGGATTTATCGACTCGATAGAAGCGGTCAAAGATGTGCTTGAGGTATTCGGCGGGGATTCCAAAGCCCGTGTCGCGGACAGAGATTCGCGCTTCGTTTTTATCGCGTTCAATGGAGACGGAGACCGTTCCATTTTCTGGCGTGTATTGCAAAGCGTTACCGATCAAATTGGTGAGTACCTGGATGATGCGGTCTTCATCAGCTAGTACAAGGATTGGGTCGTGTGGCAAGCTTGGGGTGAGTGTGACGCGTTTTTCATCAAATTGATGTTGTAATCTTTTAGACACCGTTTGAATCAGGGCAGTCGAATCTGCGGGGTGAATTTTCAGTTGCGTGGCACGCGATTCTACGCGGCTCAGTTCCTGCAAGTCATCTACCAGACGGCTGAGCCTTTCGGCTTCGGCGTGGATCTGCAAATAGGTTTCATCAGATGCGGGAAGCACGCCATCCATGAGGGCTTCGGCTGTGCCTTTGATGGCGGTGAGCGGGGTGCGAAGTTCGTGCGCCACATCACCGATCAGGCGGCGGCGCATGGTTTCAACCTGCTCCAACTGTTCAGCCATTTGATTGAAACTTCCCGCGAGTTGATTGAGTTCGTCATCGCCTTTTAATGGAACACGTTCATCGTAATGCCCTTCTGCAATCCGCTGGCTTGCATTCTTCATCACAGAAACGGGTTCCAAAATACTTCTGCTAAAAATAAAGCTGACGATCAATGCAACCAGCGAAGCCGCAACAACCGAGATTAGCAACGACTCATTGAAGGATTGCTGAAAGTTTTGATAATACTCAGACATCATGCCGCCGCCCTGCCCCGCGCCCAAGCCTTGACCCTGACCTTGCCCCAAGCCCATTCCTTGTCCCATCATCCCCTGCCCTGTGCTTAGCTGATCTTCCATATATTGCAAATGACGTTGAAATGCGGCGGGCGTTGTGATCTTGGTAATGATGCCGATGACAGACATGCCGACCACGATCACTACAAAATATGAAAGGAATAATTTAATACCCAAATGAGAACGGATAATTTTCATGGTTTACCTTTATAAAGGCTCATCGTCGAAACGATAGCCGACGCCGCGCACGGTCACAATAAAATCGGGGTTGCCTAATTTTTGGCGGACATGCCCAAGGTGAACATCGACCACGCGCATCTCGCCAAAATACGAACCACCCCAAACACGCTCAAGCAATTGTTCACGCGAAAGCACGCGCCCGCGATTTTCAGCAAGCACATGCAAGAGGTCGAATTCGCTGGCAGTCAACTCGATGGGCTGATCGTCTACTGTGACTTGACGTGCATCCATATCAATGCGGACGTGCTGAAACGCCAGCACGCTGCCTTCTCCGCCTGAGGCTGATCCTGTTTGGATGCGCCTTAGCGCCGCCTTGACTCTCGCAACCAACTCACGCGGGCTAAATGGCTTGGTCACATAATCATCCGCGCCGACAGAAAGACCGACGATCTTATCGGTTTCTTCGGTGCGAGCAGTTAACAAGATGACATAGACCTGCGATTCGCGCCGCAACTTTGCAAGCAACTCCAACCCATCCATGCCGGGCAGCATGACGTCCAGCACGATCAGATCAGGCTTGAAGGCGCGCACCGCTTTAAGACCTGACGGTCCATCTGTGGCTGTGAAAACTTCGTAACCTTCAGGCTTTAGATAAGCCTGCACAAGATTTACAATGGTCGGCTCGTCGTCAATTACAAGGATCTTTGTCATGGGGTGATTTTCCTATGTTGGGATTTGGTTATGATAAAGCAAGTGTAAAGGTTTGGTAAAGGATTTTTGCGGTATTTGGTTTATGGCATGATAAACCTAAACACGAAGGACACAAAGTACACAAAGGGTAAAAAGGCGGTACCGCATAACTTGCTATTAGATTCTCAAAATATAGCAAGCCTTCAACGCGAATTTTTTGTTTTCTTCGCGTCATTCGTTCCTTTCGCGATATTCACATTAAGACTTTCGACCTTGGGAAAAAATATAATTAGCAAGTTATGCTCCATTGCGTAAAAAGTATTTATTTGATTGGTCTTCCTTCGTGACCTTGGTGTCCTTTGTGTTTGAAAAAACAAACGTTGAATAGTTCATGGAAAGGTATAATATCTCCATGGCAGACGAACAGATAAAACCCCTTGCACGCAACAAGATCGCCATGCTGATTGATGGTGATAATGCTCAGGCTGGCTTGCTTTCTCAAATGTTAGTGGAGGCTGGACGCTACGGTCAGGTGACGGTCCGCCGTATTTACGGGGACTGGACGACGACCAGCATGAACTCGTGGAAAGACACGCTTAATTTCCATGCATTCCAACCCATTCAACAATTCCGCTATACGATTGGCAAGAACGCAACCGACAGCGCCATGATTATCGACGCGATGGATATTTTGCACTCTGGCGTGGTGGATGGATTCTGTCTGATTTCCAGCGACAGCGACTACACGCGTTTGGCTACCCGCATACGAGAGGCTGGAATCTTTGTGATGGGCATCGGCGAGAAGAAAACGCCCAAGCCCTTTGTCAACGCCTGCGATGTTTTTGTGTTTACCGAGAATCTGGTGGTTGCAAAAAAACCAGTTTCGCCGCCGCGCCAACCCAAAGGTGAGACGAAAAAAATCAAAGACGATAAAGAAGAACTTGATCCAATGCCTGTCTTAAGTCAGGCTTTTGAAATGGCTGTGCAGCAGGACGGCTGGGCATCTCTGGCAAACTTTGGCAATGCGCTGTACCAAGTGGACCCAAGTTTTGATCCGCGCACGTACGGTCACAAACAACTATCCAAGATGATTAGCAAGTTGAAAGACGGTTTCGAAATGCGAACACAGGAAAACGATGGGAATATGGTTTTTTACGTGAAGATTAAGGAATAGGGGTGAAGTAGTAAGTGAAAAGTAAGAAGTAAGAAGTAAGAAGGGCGAAAGAAGGATTAAGTGTCGAGGGGAGATTTGACGGCAAGTCCGCCGCGCTGGAGAACGTGCGTATAAATCATGGTGGTTTTTACGTCTTTGTGTCCGAGGAGTTCCTGGATGGTGCGGATGTCGTAGTTGTTTTGCAAAAGCTGGGTGGCGAAGGAGTGGCGGAAGGTGTGTGCGGTGACGAGTTTGTCTATTTTTGTGAGTTGGGCGGCGCTATGAATTGCTTTTTGCAAAACGCTTTCGTCGAGATGGTGGCGGCGGATAACGCCTGTGACTCTATCCATTGAGCGCTGTGAGGCGGGGAAGATGAATTGCCAGTTCCATTCTTTTCCAGCATTTTTATATTTGATGCCGAGGGCATTGGGCAGGATGGTTTCTCCGTAGCCTTCGCGCAGGTCTTTGTCGTGCAGGGTTTTGACATCTTGCAGGATATGTTTTATGTCGGCGGCAACTGAATCAGCGAGGACGGTGAAGCGGTCGTCGTCCCCTTTTCCGCCGCGGATGATGATCTGGTGGTTCTCAAAGTCAATGTCCTTGACGCGCAGGCGCATACATTCCATGAGCCTTAATCCGCTGCCATAGAGGATTTTTGTCATAAGGCGTGGAGTGCCGCGCATTTGATTGATAACCGACATGGCTTCGGCGTGAGTTAGGACCGTGGGCAGACGTTTAGGGCGAGATGGGTTTATCAGTTCGGGCGGCAGGATGATTTCTTTTTCCAGAACGGTACGATATAGAAAGAGGATGGCGCTGAGTGCCTGATTTTGGGTGGATGTGGCGACTTTGCGTTCGGTGGCGAGGTAGGCGATGAATTCGCGGATCTCGTTTGCGTCCATGTCTTTTGGGTGGCGTTTTTTATGGAAGATGATGTAGCGTTTGATCCAGTCTACGTAGGTTTGTTCGGTGCGATAGGCGTAGTGCTTGGTGCGCAGGGCTTCACTGACTTGGTCGAGCAGTTTCTTTGGTTTCGATACGGCTGAGCCAGTCAATTCATCGGGTTTCGGCACATTCGGTTGAGGCTTCTGGGGAGTTTTCGGGGATGTTATGGTTCTTTCTGTCACTGTCAATCCTCCATTGCGTATGCTAAAATAAGTGCGGTTTGTTCAGTCCATTCTAACCTATCGCAGCCTATATTCCTATTTTTATTTAGGCGCTTAGGCGGTGACAACCTATAGCCCCTTAGGTGGTAAAACGGCGGCTGAAACACTAGTTAGGCAACCCAAGAGCAAAACCAAATACATCTTTGATTCGCAAGTTTCGTTTTGTCGTTGAGTTTGGAAAAACAAATTTAGTTTTTTAGCGGCGGCATTTTTTCAAATTGTATTTGAGTCTGGTTTTCAATCAGCAGGTTTTCAAGT
>CAMCQT010000153.1 GCA_945877125.1 Candidatus Brevifilum fermentans
GCCCAACGCATCAAACAAGAAACCCCCGATTAGATTTTTTCGGCGTATGGAGTGCGGCTAGGGCTAGCCCCAGCCGCACTCCATACGCTCCCTCCCCATGGGCATTTCTAATTGTCGCCATGTCCATTTCTAATTGTCGTTGACAGCACGAGCAACCAAACGATTGAAGCGGCTATCGTTAAGCGCGGCAACCTATCCATGACGGTGGAAGCCGCTGGCAGCCTGACTGCATCAACAGAATTTACGCTTGCTTTCCCCGTGACTGGCAACCTCTACGAGGTCACTATTATAGAAGGACAGCCTGTAAAGAAAGACGATGTACTGGCGCGGTTGGAGAATAACATTCAGGCAGAAGCCGATTTTCAATCCTTGTTCACCGATGCCGGTATTGCCCAGTCCGAACTAACCGCCATCAACTCTCGGGAAGCGTTGAGTTATGCAATTGACGATTTAGTATATCTGATTGGCGTGGATGCATATTATTGGGAGAAACAACTGGCGCAAGCGGAAGGGAGTCTGGCAACGCTGAATCAGTATACCAACGCCACCGTTGAGCAAAAGACTGAAGCGCAAAAAGAAGTGGATGAAGCCCGCAACTGGCGGAATTATTACCGGGAATTGAACATAAGTAAGTTGGAAAAAGAATACAAAGTGTTCAAGACTATCACAAGAAAGGGGAATGTTCGCCATATTTTTTTGCACAAAATTTTAGATACAGTGAGTGATTCGGAACTGCTCCTTGCATACGCCAACCTGGAAGACGCCAAAACCCTGCTTCAGGATGCCGAAGCCGCGCTGAAAATTGTCAAAAGTGGTCCATCCGCCCTACAATCCCCGCTGACCGCCCTCGGACCTGAAATGGCTCGGTTGGAAAAAAATCGCCTGAATATGGAAAATACGCGCCTGACCGCCCCAACAGATGGCGTGGTGACGGCGTTGAACTTTCAAGTGGGCGAGTATGTTACCTCGGGAAAACCAGTGGCTGTAATAGGCAGCCTGACCAATTTAGAGGCGGAAGTCAATTTGGATGAAACCGACATTCCTCGCATCCAGACGGGGATGATGGTCGTCGTTTCTGTGGACGCTTTCCCCGGTCGGCAATTGAGAGGACAGGTGACGGAAATCGCGTTGTCAGCAAATGTCCAATCGAGTGTGGTGCTTTATCCAGTGACAGTACGCCTTGATCCCACTGACCTCTCCCTGCGTTCAGGCATGACTGTCAATGTCACCTTCCCCGTTGAAGAGCGGATTGATACCCTGCTAGTTCCCTACCGCGCCGTCGAGACCGAAGACGGGCAGGCTTACGTAACGCGGGTGGCTGCCTCTAGCTCAGAGCGTGTGGCGGTGACGCTGGGGTTGGTCACCGATACCCAAGTGGAAATCCTAAGCGGAATCAATGAAGGGGATGTTGTGACAGTGTTTGCCAATCCTGTGCAGGACACTGCGTTGATGAATAGTCCCATGTTTGGCGAGGGACAATGATGTGAATGTCATCAAAAGCAATCGAAATAAAGCCGCTCCGCAGTCAACGCTGTAGACGCGTTTCAGATTTCAGAAATTAATCACAAAAAGGAAAAATCTCATGAGCAAGAAAAATATTTGGACAGTCTCCATCATCGTCGTGGTCGCCGTACTCGGTTTTGTGGGATACCGGCAGATTGCCGCCAAAAAGGCATCGGCGGAGGCGCCCATGACCGAAACCGCTGTCGTCGAACGCGGCGATCTGTCCGTAACAGTGGAAGCCGCCGGCAGCCTAACTCCGCCGACTGAAATCACGCTGGCTTTCCCAGTGGCTGGAAAACTTTACGAAATTCCCGTTTCCGAAGGGCAGACTGTGAAACAAGGTGATTTGCTGGCGCGGCTGGAAGATAACATTCAGGCGGAAGCCGATTTTCAGGCGCTGTTCACCAGCGCGGGCATTGCCCAATCTGAGCTAGCTGCTGTCAATGCCCAGGAAGCCTTGGATGATGCAATAAACGACTTGAAATACCTAATCGGCTCGGTCACATATTACTGGGAAGAACAATTGGCGCAATCTGAACAAACGCTGATTACACTCAACGTAGATTCTAACGCAAGCACGGAACAGAAAGCCGAAGCGCAAAAAACGGTAGATGACTCGCACCGCAAACGAGATTATTTCCTGGCGCAAAATATTGATTATCTGGAGAAAGAAGATAATTACTTCGTAGACGACTCCGATATCGCCCTCGCTCGCGCCAATTTGGAAAATGCCAAAATTATTCTACTCGACGCCAACGCCGCGCTGGAGATCGTCAAGAGCGGACCCTCAGCCTTGCAAGCGCCGCTGACCGCACTTGGACCTGAATTGGCGCGGCTGGAGTCAACCCGCCTTAACATGGAAAACACGCGCCTGACCGCGCAGGCAGATGGAGTTGTAACAACGCTGTACTATCAGGCTGGCGAATTTGCCAACCCCGGTACGCCGGTGATTTCCTTAACTGATGTATCCATACTGGAAGCCGATGTCAATCTTGATGAAACCGATGTGGTGCGAATTGCGACAGACATGACAGTTGTCGTTACTGTGGATGCTTTCCCCGGTATGGAAATGAGCGGCAAAGTGATCGAGATTGCTCCAACCGCCAATATCCAATCGGGTGTAGTTCTTTATTCCGTGACCGTGCGCCTCGATCCAACGGATCTGCCCCTACGCTCCGGCATGACCATCAACGTCATCTTTCCCATCGAACAACGGAACGATATTTTGATGGTTCCCTTCCGCGCTATCGAGACAGAGGGTGGGCAGGCTTACCTGACGCGAGTTACTGTCTCTGGGCTCGAAGCGGAGCGTGTGGCGGTGACGATGGGCTTGATCACCGATACGCAGATTGAAATCCTGAGTGGTATTGAAGAAGGGGATGTGATAACGGTGTATGCCAATCCCGTTCAAGACACTGAGTTAATGCACAATCCCATGTTTAGTGGAGGACAATGAGATGATCGCGATCCAAAACATGACAAAAGTATATGGGATGGGTGATGCGGAAGTCCATGCACTGGGCGGCGTCTCGCTTGAGATCGCCAAAGGCGAATGGGTGGCGATTACCGGACCATCTGGCTCGGGTAAATCCACGCTGATGCACATCATCGGCTGCCTGGATTCGCCCACCGCCGGTGAGTACAGGCTGAACGGCGTCGAAGTGAGCGGAATGGATGACACACAACTTGCCTCAGTCCGCAACCGCGAGATTGGCTTTGTCTTCCAAAGTTTCAACTTGCTCTCACGCGTGAATGCACTTCAACAGGTGATGCTGCCCCTGCAATACCAGCGCGGTGACAAGCGCCTGCCGCGCGGCGATCGTGCCAAACGCGCGCGCGAAATGTTGGAACTGGTTGGATTGGGAGATCGCATGCGCCATCTTCCCACTGAACTTTCCGGCGGACAGCAACAGCGCGTGGCGATTGCCCGTGCATTGGCACAACAACCGTCCATTTTGCTGGCTGACGAACCGACTGGCAATCTGGATTCAAAGTCCGGCGCGGAGGTGATGGAAATCTTGCATCGCCTGCACCGCGAACAGGGACTGACGGTGGTGATGGTGACTCATGACCCCAAGGTTGCCGCCCAGGCACAACGCGTCATCTACTTTCAGGATGGGCTGATTGCAGAACCGCAACAACAAGGAGTCGCATAATGGACTGGATTGAAAGTTTAATAACGGCGTGGAATGGTTTGAACGCCAACAAAATGCGCTCCGGGTTGACAATGCTGGGAGTTATCATCGGCGTAGCAGCAGTCATTGCCCTGCTTTCCATTGGACAGGGCGTACAGGAAAGTATTACCGGCTCGATCACAGGTGCAGGATCGAACCTGCTCTTTGTCGCGCCTGGCTCGTTTCAAATGGGCGGAGTGCAAGCTCCGAGCGGAAGCGCCGCCAGCCTGACCTACGCTGATGCACAAGCCATCGCAGATCCGCGCAACGTACCGGATGCAACCATCGTTGCGCCGGAGTTTACAGGCAATACACAAGTGATCTTTGGTTCTGCCAATATCAACACCAAAGTCACTGGCGCCACTCCCGAATACCTCACGGCTTTTGGTATGGAAATCAGCCGTGGACGTTTCATCACCGAAGGAGATGTGAACGGACGGGAGACGGTGGCTGTTTTAGGAAGCACAGCCGCGAGCGACCTGTTCGGCGGCTTCGACCCAGTTGGACAGAAAATTAAAGTCTCGATGCCAGGCGCAGCAGGCGGGCGCGTCTCGCTGACCGTGGTGGGGATTCTGTCCCCTCAGGGTGGTTCACGCTTTAGCGATCCCGACAACGCCATCATCGTTCCCATCACCACCGCGCAGACCAAAATCTTCGATGGACGTAACGCACAGGGAGAATCTGTTGTTACTTCGGTGAACGTTGTGGTCGGAAATGAAGAGCGTGTAGATGCGATTACCAATCAGATCAATACCCTGCTCCTGCGACGGCACGGTTTCAAATCTGGTGAGGAAGGCGATTTCAGCGTGGTCAGCCAGGCTGATTTGCTGGCAACCCTCACGCAGGTCACTAATATTCTGGTCGTATTTTTAGGTGCGATTGCTGCCATCAGTCTGCTAGTCGGTGGAATTGGCATCATGAATATTATGCTGGTCTCGGTGACGGAACGCACCCGCGAGATCGGATTACGTAAAGCCATGGGCGCGCGCAAGGTGGATATCCTGACGCAGTTCCTGTTGGAGGCAATCATCTTAAGCCTGGCAGGCGGCGCAATCGGCATTGCCGTTGGCGTGGGTATTGCCTTGCTGGTAAACGCCTCAGGAGTGACCAGCGCTGTTGTCACATCTCAATCTGTTATTCTGGCAGTCAGTTTCTCGGTGGTAGTGGGATTGTTCTTCGGCATTTACCCCGCTAATCACGCCGCGGGTTTGAAGCCCATTGAAGCGTTACGCTATGAATGAAAACAATCGGGAGAATCACCTATTCTGCAGGCTTGTCCCGAGAAGCAATATCTATTCCTGGGAACGGAACATTTTCAACGGATACTATTCCGTCCCGACCTACTTGTCAAATCGAAGCAATCCAACTCGCAGACCTGAATGAGCAGTTAAATTTCAACCGTCAGTGTTTTTATCAAAAGGAAAAAATATGACAAAAAATGCACCCACTCGTTACCATCCCTTGCAAGTCACTTTCCATTGGTTAACCGTTGTTCTCGTGGTGGCTGCTTTTATCGTTGGTAGAACCATGAGCGATCTTCCAAATGATCCGGGGAAAATTACATCGCTTGCCGTTCATATGATATTGGGTGCCATCATCCTGATCGTTCTCGTTGTCCGATTTATCGCACGTCTGTATTTACCCAGACCTGTTCATGCCTCAACGGGTAATGTGTTTTTAGATTGGGCGGGCAAGGCAGTTCATTATGCTTTGTATGCGCTTGTCTTTTTGATGACATTCAGCGGTATGTCTCTTTCCTTGCAGACAGAATTATTGCCAATCGTCTTTGGCGGGTCAGGCGTGGCACTGCCAGCAGACTTTTACGTTTTCGCAGCGCGTATGTTGCATGGAGTCATCGCTCCCGTGCTGGCGCTCTTGGTTGTGTTGCACGTTGAAGCGGCGCTGTATCACCAGTTCGTGCTCAAGGATAACCTGCTGTCGCGCATGTGGTATAAGAAAAAAAACAGGAGATCAATAAAATGACAGGACCATCCAAACGACTTGAAGAGGCACGCAAGGCTTTTGAACACGGCGACAAGCAGGCTTCGGCACGTGCGCACGCGCAAAAAGCCATCTCACAGGCGTCAGAGGAACATGGCGGCGCAGAGAGCCAGTATCTCGGTGAAATGGTTTACGGCGGGCTGGACGGAATCATCACCACATTTGCAGTGGTTAGCGGCGTGGCGGGCGCACAATTGGGCACGCCTATCATTCTTATTCTCGGGTTGGCTAACCTTTTTGCAGACGGTTTTTCAATGGCAACAGGCGCGTACCTCTCAACCAAAAGTGAACAGGAATATTATCGCAAGGAATGGGAGCGTGAGGCTTGGGAAGTGGAACACTTTCCCGATGGCGAGCGATCCGAGTTGATCGAGGTCTATCTCAAACGTGGTTACACGGAGGATGAAGCGCATCAATTAGTGCAAATCCAAAGCCGTGAGCCAAAACGATGGGTAAAAGCCATGATGTTGGATGAATTGGGAATGATGGAAGACGAGAGTAATCCCCTCACCAATGGGCTGGTGACGTTCATCTCATTCATCATCGCAGGCGCGGTGCCATTGATCGTTTATCTGCTTGGGCTGGCTTTTCCAATTTCATCAGAAGCGGCTTTCCCCATTTCTATCGGGCTGTCGGCTCTGGCTCTTTTTGGACTGGGCGCATCAAAAGTTCTAGTAACCAAGCTCAATCCCATCCGCAGCGGACTGGAAATGCTGATCGTCGGCGGGCTGGCGGCGGGCGTGGCTTACGTTGTCGGCGCACTGTTGAAAGGGATTGGCGGATAACAGGAATGTGATCTAACTCGTAAAGTTTATGACGAATGGATTTGACGCGGCGGAGGATATTGTCGGGTCTCCTCATTTTGAGGGAAATAACTTGTGATCATAATAAACGGACTCTGAAACAATTATTCAGAGTCCGTTTATATTTTTTCAATCCCATCTGTATGATGGAGGATTAAAGGTAATAGATGAATCGCCTCAACTGGGGCTACGATTCTCCTTTGGACCCCAAAAAGATAACGCGCGTCTTGGCGTTCATGCCGCGCCGCTCACCGCTCGGTACGACAATCGTCACGCCAGGCTTGATCTCGAAAGACTCGTCACCAACGGTCATTAAACCTGTGCCTTCGAGAAAATGATACATCGCTGTCTCACCAGGGTGGACGGGGATTTGTCCGCCTGCTTCCAACCCAACAACCAACGCCTTGAACTGCGGCGTTTCAATCAGAAATTGTGGCTTGGGACCATCAGTTGCAAAGACAGCTTTTTCTTTTACATCTACGAAATAAATTTGAGAAGTTGTGTCAGACATCATATCTCCTTTTTGATATGCTTAACTTTACTCTTTTCACTTGCTTCGTACCCCGACTTATGTCGGTTTTTTCCATCCAATCCTGACACAAAAATGACCTGCTAGGGAATTTGGCAAGTCATTTTTATGTGTTTTGGGTTCAGTGAACTTGTCTATTGATTTTAGTGACCGCTCCCAGCGGAGGGTGTGCCGAGGAAGATTTCGGGGGCATCTGTTCCTTCAACGATCAAGTATCCAGCCAGCCCGCGTTGCAAACGAGAGAGGGCGTGGTCAACGAGAATGTAGTTGCCGGGGACTTCGAGGTCGAATTCGACCATGGTTGCACCGCCGGGCGGGACAAGGGTGGTTTGCACGTCGGTGAGAGGCGCGCTTGTGAGCGATGCCTGGTCATACACACGGTCAAAGATTTCGCCGATGACATGGAATGATGATGTGAGGTTAGGTCCGCCTACGCCGAAGAAGATACGCACGGTTTCGCCCACGTTTGCTTTGAGGGGTTTCTGAGCGGTGAGCGCGCCCACTGCGCCGTTGAAGACAACATACTCAGGGTCTTCGTCGAGCATTTTGGTGATGTCTGTCGTTTGCTTTCCTTGTTCGCCAAATGCGCCTGTAGTGTAGATGTCGCCTTGCATGACGTAGAACTCGCGGTCAACTGGGGGAAGTCCGCCTTCAGGCTCGACGAGGATGAGACCGTACATGCCGTTCGAGATGTGATGGGCAACCATGGGAGTCGCGCAATGGTAAACGAAGAGTCCGACGTTGAGCGCTTTGGCGGTGAAGACGCTTTCCTGTCCGGGTTGGGTTTGGGTCATGACCGCGCCGCCGCCTGGACCTGTAACTGCGTGGAAATCAACCGAGTGGTTCATGCTGCTGGAGGTGTTGTTGGTCATGTGGACTTCGATGGTGTCACCCAAGCGCACGCGGAAGAAGGGTCCGGGGACTGCGCCGTTGAATGTCCAATAGGTGAAGGTCGTTCCGTCAGCGAGTTGACCTTCCACTTCGACGGCTTCAAGATCAATGCGGACAGTGGTCGGTTCGCGGATTTCGAGCGGGTCGGGCAGGTCGGTCGGGTCACGGACAACGTCTGCGCCAGTGGTGGGAGCTTGCGCGGCAGCGGGCGCGGTTTCGGCTGTTGTGTCATCAGCGCCATATGCGCCAGCGGGTAATCCGTCCAGGTATTTGACCATTGAGTTGATTTCGTCAGTGGTCAACGAGTCTTTCAATGTGGCAGGCATAATGTTCGGGGCACATGCGCCAGTGGGGCATTTGGGCGCAACAAACAAATTGGGATCAAGAATCGATTCATGGATGTATTCCTCGGCAGTTTTTGCTTTTCCCGTGTACGATCCATCATCAAAATATTTTAGAGCCGCCAGATGTACGTTTGAAAGATCAGGCGCGATCACACCTGCGGCATTGGGGATGCCAGGGATGACGTGGCAGCTTCCACATGCGCCTTTTTGGAATGCGGCGATCACCATAGGATCACCAGAACTCGGCGCAGATGAAACTGACGATTGTTCTGCCGTGCCAACCAACAGGACGCCTCTCATTCCCAACTCGGCATGGTTGGCGACGTTGTCATAATATTCCATTTCTCCGTGTGTGTTTGGCACGGTAAATGTAACTGAGGCTGTTTCGCCCTTTTCTTTGACCACCTCTGTGCTGGCTTTGACTTCGGGGAAAGTAACATCATGCTGTCCCATGCCGCCGTTGATCAGAGTTACTGTAATTGTTTCGCCAGGGTCGGCGTTTAAGGTAGGGTTTGCGATACCGTTAATTTCATCGCTGACGCCTAGAAAGATCAAGTTGCCGTCTTTCATTTCGGTGGTGAGTACATATTCCTTACTTGCAAGTTGGGAGTTTTTACTTGCGCAGGCGCCAATGAAGGCTGTTAGTAAAACGGTCAAGACCAGAAATTTAGCGAATGATTTCATTTTTCTCTCCTTATTAATGTTTTTGAGCAATGAGTTTGGCGAGGTCTTCGAGAAAGAGTTTTTCATCAAGCTTATACGTGTTGATGACATCTTTTAGCGTGCAAAAGCGCGCAAAACCACAGCCTACGCAGGCGGTATGACTGTCAATAAAAAACCTGGCGGCTTTGGGTGTGGACTTCAAAATACTTTCCACGCTTGTTTCAGAAATCTCAAAAATATCGCTCATGATGAATATAGAATATCGTTTTTCCCCCGTGCTGTCTTTGCGCTGGCGCAAACAGGATTTGCGAAATCAAACCCTGTTTGCGGCGTTTCTCACTGCCTGGCTTGAAATGAAAACTTGAGGGGGTAAATCCGCTGCCAGTTGCCAATAGCAAATGCGGCGACTCCAGCCGCCTGCAAAATCCGCGCCAACAGTCCCAGCCAGGTGAGTCCCACGTAAGGGCTGGCAACGTTGAGCGCGATTCCCAGATTGACCAACGTGAACGCCGCCCAACTCCATCTCTCGTTTCCACGGGGTGTATTGCTGGCGAGACGCGGCAG
>CAMCQT010000154.1 GCA_945877125.1 Candidatus Brevifilum fermentans
GTCTACAATTAATAACAACAGCTCCAAAGGTGAGGGCTATGCCGGCACGCCACGTTACGTAAACGATAATGACACATTATTAGATAATGGCGCAGCAAATGAAGGCTTCCCTAATGGCAGCTATGGGCGCGGAGCCGCCGGCAACGGAGGCGGTGGCGGTACAGATGGCAACCCCGCAGACAATGAGGAGAATAGCGGCGGCGGCGGCGGCGGCAACGGCGGCTTTGGCGGAATGGGCGGCAACACCTGGAAATCAGCATTAATCAGAGGCGGCTTTGGCGGCGCACCTTTCCCAGGCACGGCTCCGCGCCTGGTTTTGGGTGGTGGTGGCGGGGCGGGCACAACCAATGATGCTACGGGTACACCTGCCGCAGGCTTTGCAAGCAGCGGCGCGGCGGGCGGCGGAGTGGTTATGATCCGAGCTGGCGCCATTAGTGGCACGGGGACAATCAATGCCGATGGTGCAACCGCTAATCAATCGGTTCTTAAAGATGGCGGCGGTGGCGGCGGCGCCGGTGGAAGCGTTGTTGTCATTGCAAGAAATGGAGCAGGCAGCGTTGGCTCATTAACGGTGACAGCAGTGGGTGGAAATGGCGGCGTCACCTGGCCAGACCAAGCCGGTACGGCTGCCCGCCATGGACCAGGCGGCGGTGGCGGCGGCGGATTTATTTTCACTTCCGGCGCTTTAGCCGCGGGCAACGTCAGCGGAGGTTTGAATGGAACAAGCTCAACCGCTAACGATGCTTTTGGCTCTACGCCAGGCGGAATAGGTACTTTGGTTACCAACGTTACCCCGTCAAATATTCCCGACTCAATCTCTGGAGCTAATTGTGTTCCGGTTACATTAACGACAGCCAAAACAACTTCAACGCCAAATATCTTGGCTGGCGACACAGCGACTTACACGATCACAGTCAGCAATGCGGCTGGTGCAGGCGGCGCTGCCGGCGTAAATATTTCTGATGTCCTGCCTGCTGGTTTTACTTATGCCTCCACAAGTTCGATTAATTTATCGGGGAACGCAGTACGCACGGCGACGATCAATCCGACGGTTGGGTCTGGTACACCTTCGTGGGGAACTTTCCTAATTCCAAGCGACTCGTCTGTGACAATTACATTCACGGTGAACGTAGATTCCGCCACTCCGCCAGATGTATACCAAAACCCTGCAACTGCGGCATTCCTTGACCCTGTCCGAATCACTGCAACTACTACATTAACCTCAAATTACGACCCTGCCAGCAGCACAGGTGAAGATGTCACCATCACTGCGTCTGCTGATTTGGCTGTTGACAAGACAGACGGCATCACCACAGTCATCACAGGCGATACGATTACGTACGCCCTGACCCTGACCAACAACGGACCGAGTTTGGTCAGCAATGCAACGCTCAGTGACCCAGCCGCCACAGGATTAACAAAGACCGCAATTGGCGACTGCACGGCTACAGGCGGAGCAATCTGCCCGACAGTGGGAACAGGCCCGGGACAAATGAGCATCGCGAATCTCGAAGCGGGGACGGTGGTGGTTCCAACTTTGCCAAACGGTGGCGGCATCAGCTTTACCATCACAGCCAATGTGACAGCCACAAGCGGCAGCGTGGCAAACACCTTCGCCGCCGCACCCCCCTCAGGGACAACCGACCCGAACCTAACGAACAACACATCAACCGATACCGACACTCTGGTGACAGATAGTCAAATCCAGATCGTTAAAACCCCAAGCGTAACTGCGATTAACGGCAGCAGTTTGGTGACATACACGTATGTTGTGACCAACCCGGGCAGGACCCCGCTGACATCTGTTACAGTGACTGATGACAAATGCTCACCCGTGACTTATGTAAGCGGTGATGTCAACACGAACAATACGCTTGAAACAACAGAGACATGGAATTACACCTGCGCGACTACGTTAAGCGCCACCACCACAAACATAGCCACAGTAACCGCAATCGGGGCTGGCAACCAGCAGGTTCGGGAGACAGACAGCGCGACGGTAACGCTTGTCACTTCTGCGCTTTCCAAGACTGTTAGACGTACAAGCGAAGAAGTTACCGAAGGCGCAAACGTTGCCATCGGCGAGGTGGTCACTTACCAGGTGAGCGTGGTGATTCCGCCTGGCACGTATTTCAATGCGGTTCTGGTAGATACGATGAAACAAGGACTGGCATTCGTGGGATGCGATTCGATTGATTCAGCAGGTTTGGCTACAAATGCAGCGGGCGGATTTGATTCCATTTGCAACAATCCAATTGTCCTGCCTGTCATGAGCGCCGACCCCGCGGATATAGATCGCCGTGTGACCTTTGATTTTGGGACATTAACAAATAGCGGAGAAACCGCCGCTGTTTTAACGGTCACCTACCGTGCAGCGGTTCTTGATATCGTCGCAAATATTAACGGGGCAAACCTCAACAACAGCGCAGCCTGGAGTTCCTCTGGCGGTCCCCTTGACCCTGCACAAACCTCTGTAAAAATTGTTGAGCCTGATCTCAAGATCGAAAAAACCGCAAATATAAACTTTATCTCCAACGGCACAACCGTCATAATTACCCTTGCTATTTCTCATACACCTGCAAGCACCAGTGATGCATTTGATGTGGTGGTTTCAGACGTATTACCAACAGGCTTGGATTATGTTGAAAATACGCTCGACTGCAATGATGGAGAACAAGACCCTGAATTAAACTTGTGTACATACGATGCGGCAACTCGCACGATCAAGGCGCAATGGAATACCTTCACACGCCTGCCCGCCAATGACCGAGGCATTGTTCGCTTCACAGTGATCGGAAACACCTCCATTCCTGCAAATGGCAGGGTGAGCAATGTGGCAAATGTGGAATGGACAAGCATCTCTGGTGACCGCACTACACCACTCTCCTTCTCGAATCCTCCAAATCCATTTGCAACTGAACGTTTTTACGACCCGGGCGATCCAGCCAATTTCTATAATTCCAGTGACACGCTTATACTCACACCGGTCGGCAATGGCGGTGGAGATGATGATGATGACGATGGTGGTAACGATGGCGGCGGCAGAGGCGGCGGAAATTCAGGTTTTGGTGCAGGCGGATTCCTGATCCCGGTAACTGGGTTTGCGCCCAACACTGTCACAGAATTAAGCCCTGCATCACGCACTGCTTACAACTCAACAAATCTCACGATTGAGATTCCTGTCATCAAAGTGAATACGTCCATTGTTGGGGTTCAGCTAAAGAATGGAAATTGGGACGTCTCCTGGCTGTTGAATCGAGTCGGCTGGTTGAATGGAACCGCCTACCCCACATGGACAGGCAATAGCGTGCTCACCGCGCATGTCGTCAATTCAGCCGGAGACCCTGGAGTATTTTCCAACCTGGGAAATTTGAACAAAGGCGAGTATATCTTTGTCTACAATCTGGGCTATCGCTATACTTACAAAGTTGTATCAAATCAATATGTACAGCCTGATGACATCACCATATTAAAGCATGAAGATAAAGCCCACCTCACGCTCATCACATGTGATACGTACAACGAAAAAACAGGCACATATCTCCGCCGCATCGCAGTCCGCGCAGAACTTGTGGATGTTGCTGAAATAAAATAACCAAATAAAGACAAAGACCTCCGAGATGCTTCGCAAAAATCTCGGAGGTCTTCTTTTACTTCTCACTTCTCACTTTTTACTTCTTTTACTCCCCCGCCTACATCATTTCCTTCTCAGCCACCGTCAACGCTTCCTCGAAAATCTTCAAGCCTTCATCCATCTCAGACTTGCTCATTGAAAGTGGAGGTGCAATGCGGATGACGCTCTTGCCGCAGGAAAGCATCAGCAGACCGCGCTCATAGCCAAGGGTCACAACGCGCTCGGTCAGGTCGTGCGCGGGTTCTTTCGTCTCACGGTCGGTCACAAATTCCACGCCGATCATTAATCCTTTTCCACGCACATCACCAATGCTCGGGTGGCGTGACTTCATCTCCTCCAGCGCATCCATTGCATACGCGCCGACTTCCGCCGCATTCTGCATAAATCCATTTTCGATCAAATCAATCGTCGCCAGTGAAGCCGCGCACGAAATAGGATTCCCGCCGTAGGTGTTGCCGTGCGTGCCAGGCGCCCAATCCATCACAGATTTCCGCGCAATGCACGCGCCGAGCGGCAAGCCTGAAGCAATGCCCTTGGCCGTGGTAATCATATCGGGCTCAACACCAAAATGTTCAATTGCCCACCACTTGCCCGTGCGACCCATGCCGCATTGCACTTCATCCAAAATCATCAGGATGCCGTGCTTGTCGCATAATTTTCTCAGCGCAGGATAAAACCCATCGGGCGGGACAATATATCCGCCTTCGCCTTGAATCGTCTCGACCAAAATTCCAGCCACATCCTTGGGCGGCAAAATCTGGTTGAGAATTTCATCTTCGATGTAGCGCACAACCGCTTCGCCATCATCTTCACCTTTGCGCCGGTATACCACCGGACGATATGGGTTCGGGAATGGCGCATGAGTCACGCCGTTCATCAGCGGATAAAATCCGCCGTGATATTTTGCCTTGCTGGCAGTAAACGTCACCGCGCCCATCGTGCGCCCGTGGAACGCGCCCGTGAAGCCGATGAAGTTTGAGCGCTTGGTGTGATAACGCGCCAGCTTGATTGCCGTCTCAACCGCCTCAGTTCCAGAGTTGGTCATGAAAGAAAGCGCATCCTCTTTGAACGGCGCGATCTCATCCATTTTTTCAGCCAGCTTGATCCAATTCTCATGATAAAAATCGGATGAAATATGAATGAACTTTTCAGCCTGCTCCTGAATTGCCTTCACAACTTTGGGGTGCGAATATCCAGTCGAGACTACAGCAATGCCGCCCATGAAATCCAAAAACCGATTGCCGTCCACATCCCACACTTCGCTGCCTTTGCCGTGATCCATCACAAACGGATAGCCGCGCGGGTACGACGGCGAGATCACCTTGCCATCGCGTTCGATCATTGCTTTTGCTTTTGGTCCAGGTAAGTTAGGTATTATCATATTTGCTCCTTGTAATTATTATGTCGTTGCGAGGAGGATGCTCTTTCCGACGAAGCAATCTCCGTATCATGGTGAGATTGCTTCGGGCAAAAAACAAGTGCGCCCTCGCAATGACATTACAAATCCAGTTTCAACTCAGCCAACGCACGCGCGCCGAGCAGCCCCGAATTATCGCCCAGTTCCGCCCGCGCAATCACCAGCCCCTCCAAGTAGCGCGGATGAATCACATGTTCCTTCAAACTGGTTTCAAACGAATCAAATAACAGCGGTCCACTTTGCGAAACCCCTCCGCCAAAAATAACAATAGATGGATCAAATACATGCAGAAAATTTGCCACGCCAATTCCCAAATATTTCCCCGCAATCTGGTATGCCTCGATGGATAATTCATCGCCTTGCTTCGCTGCTTCGGAAATGTCATGCGCCGAATTCTTTTTTTCTGGATGAAGAACCGAAACCCGCCCCGCTGTGAGTTGATCAGCCACGAAGCGCTCGATCCCAGTCCCAGACGAGAAAGACTCGAGATGTCCGCGTTGCCCGCACCCACACAGCGGACCATCCACCTGCACCGTCGTATGTCCCAGCTCAGCCGCCAAGCCATGAGAGCCCTGCAAAAGGCGGTCATTAATAATCACGCCGCCACCCACACCCGTGCTGACGGTCAAATACAAAACGTGATGATGCCCGCGTCCTGCGCCAAATTTCCACTCCGCAAGCCCCGCCAGGTTGGCGTCATTATCCACATACGTGGGAACGCCAAAATGTTTCATCAATTTTGCCGTGAAAGGAAAATCACGCCATTCCTTGATATTGGGCGTGAACATGATAATCCCCGTGTGCGGGTCAACGGGACCCGGACACGAAGCCCCGATTGCATCCACCTTGCCATCGGGCGGCAAAACATCTTCAATCAGTTGAAACAACCGACCAATGGTGTCGGGTTCGCCTGCCCTGGTTTTAATCTTTTTTTGGGCAATGGGCTCGCGCTGGTCCTGCTTATAAACCGCAGCGCGCAGTTGGGTTCCGCCAATATCAAGTGAAACGATTGTACGCATGAGCACAATTATACCGTACCGATATTCGGCATTTTGGGTTTTATATGCAATTCAAAAAATGTCATTGCGAGGGCGTTATTGTTCTTCGCCCGAAGCAATCTTCCCATCAAAACCTAAGATTGCCTCGACGAAAGTACCCATCTCGCAAAGATATAAAATACAATAACAATTGTTATAATCGCGCCAATTTACTTACGGAGGGTAAAACCATGACTCAGGTCTACGACTACGTTATCATCGGAAGCGGGTTCGGGGGAAGTGTTTCAGCCATGCGATTGACCGAAAAAGGTTATTCTGTTCTCGTGCTTGAAAAAGGCAAACGCTTTGCAGACAAAGACTTTGCCAAATCCAATTGGCAGTATTGGAAATACCTTTGGATGCCCGCCATTCGCGCACATGGAATTTTGCAGATCAGCATTCTCAAAGGGCTGATGGTTTTGCACGGCGCGGGCGTGGGCGGCGGAAGCCTGGGGTACGCAAACGTGCTTGAGATTCCCACAGACGAAACCTTCGCAACCCCGGCATGGAATCAAAATATGAAGTGGGGTGAGGTGCTCAAAGAACATTACGTCACCGCCAGAAAAATGCTCGGCGCGGCGCGCAACCCCAAACTATGGAAAGCAGATGACCTGCTCAAGCAGATGGCAGAGGAACGCGGCATGGGACACACCTTCCGCGCGACGGATGTGGGCGCATATTTCGGCGAGTCTGGCGTAACTGTGCCTGATCCATTTTTCGGCGGCGAAGGCCCAGAGCGTGCGGGATGTCAGCATTGCGGCGGGTGTATGGTGGGCTGCCGCAACAATGCGAAGAATACATTGCCCAAAAATTATTTATATTTTGCAGAGAAGAACGGCGCAGAAGTAAAAGCGGAAGTGGAAGTGTTTGATGTCAGACCGTTGGCCGCAGACGGTGGACGGTCAACGGTCAACGGTCTATCGTCGGATGCACGCTACGCCATCACCTACCGCAACTCCACCAAACTCTTCAAGCGAACGCAAACTGTCCACGCCAACAACGTCATCTTCTCTGGCGGCGTGATGGGGACGATGAAATTATTATTGAATCTGCGCGAGGTGAAGGGCTCACTGCCCAAGCTGTCGGGTAGATTGGGTCACATGGTTAGAACCAACTCAGAGGCGTTGCTGGGCAGCGTGGCGCGCAAATCTGATATTAATTATTCAGAGGGCGTGTCCATTTCATCTATCTACAATCATGACGAGATCACGCGCGTTGAACCGGTACGCTATCCGGATGGGTCGTCGTTGATGCGCTTCATCACTGCGCCGTTGATCGATACGGATGTCAGCATTCCAATGCGTCTCATGAAATATTTTGGGTGGATACTCACCCACCCAGTTGATTTTTTGAAGGCTTTAGTGCTGCCAGGCTGGGCGCACAATGTGACTATTTTGCTGGTAATGCAGCACGCAGACAACCGTATGCGATTACAAATCGGGCGCAGCGGATTCACGTTATTTCGGCGCGCGATGGTGGCAGAGACCGAGCCAGGCTATGAGATCGGCGCGCAAGTGAAAGGCTCGCACGAGTTGACGCGTGATTTTGCGGCGCGTATTAATGGAATTCCGCTTGGCTCGATTGGCGAGAATTTACTAAATTTGCCAACGACGGCGCACGTTCTTGGCGGTGCGCCAATGGGAAAAAATGCAGAAGATGGGGTGGTTGACGAAAACTTTGCCCTGCACAATTACGAAGGGCTGTACATCATCGACGGCTCGATCATGCCAGCCAACCCGGGTGTGAACCCATCATTGACGATCACGGCGCTGGCGGAGTATGCGATGAGCAAGATAATGCCAAAGACTGGGGATGGGTTAGCCAGACACACCCCCTAGCGGGCGGCGTTATGGAAAACACAAAGGCGTCAAGAATCCTGTGATTCTTGACGCCTTTGTGTTTTCGTGACTAACTTAACGTATTCCTGTTATCGCTGTAACAGCCCTGTCGAGGACTGGTGGCTCGAACAGGAAAATTTTCAGGCGGCGGGAAAGCCCTTTGCCAGCGACCAAACTTATCTTGCAGAGTTGAAGCGGCGCGGCATCAATCTTGAGGTAGCTGCGGTGACTGGACATCACTCATTACAATGATGTTCGTCACTTGTCTGCCCTCTTAAACTGGCATAAACTGTACCAATTAAATTGAATAATAAACAGAACCACTATGGATAAGCCCCGGGCGCTTCAAAATCTTCTCAATGGAACGGCGTCGGAAGAGGAAGTCGAACTGCTCAGATAAATCCCGCAATCTGGGAAATTCCACTATAAGAAGAAGAACATGGCGAAAATATTCATTTCATACTCTCGCAAGAACATTGAATTCGCAAAACGCCTGACGGGGGAATTACAAAAAGGCGACCTGGACTTCTGGGTGGATTGGGAGGGCATCCCGCCGACCGTAGACTGGTGGCGGGAGATCGAGCAAGGCATCGAGGAAGCCGACTCATTTATCTTCCTCATCAGCCCCGATTCTGCCGCCTCGAAGGTGTGCAGTCGGGAGATAGATTGCGCGGTGAAGAACTCCAAGCGTATCATCCCGCTTGTCGTGCATGATGTCAAAGGCGATGCAATCCCCTCTCAGCTGAGTCATTTGAACTGGATTTTCTTCCGCGAGCAGGATGATTTTGACTCCGCCATTCAAAAACTATTGACCGCCATCCACACCGACTACGAATGGGTGCAGAATCACCGCCGCTTGCAGGTGAAAGCCCTGGAATGGGAAAGAAAACACAAGGAGAGTGGGTTCCTTTTACACGGCAAGGATTTGCAGGAGGCGGAAGCGCAGGTGGTTGCCAATGCGTCCAAGCATCCCGATCCTACAAACTTGCAACTCGAATATATCTCTGCCAGCCGAAAAGCCGCGAACCGCCAACGGGCGATCCTGACCGGCGTTTCCATTGCAGGAATGATCGCGCTGGCGTTGCTGGCAGTGTTTGGGTTTGTGCAGGCAAGCCTGGCAACTGCCAATGAAAAAACAGCGAAGGCAAACGCCTCCATTGCCCAGGCGGCAAGCACACTTGCGGTTGCCAACGCGGAACAGGCAATTGCAAATGAAAAAGAAGCAAAAAAACAAACCCAACTTGCCCTTTCTCGTCAGTTGGCAGCTCAGGCGCAGTCCATCAATGCCAATAGAAATTCAAAGCAAATGACTGCTGTTTTGCTGGCTATTCAATCCATGAACCTGATCCCATCCAGTGAAGCCGCGCAGGTTTTACTCAGTAACAATTTCGCAGCGCGTCCAATTGCCCGCATGACCCATGAGGCTAGAGTGAACTCTGTAGCCTTCAGCCCGGATGGGAAATATGTTATTTCGGGTGGTTCTGACAAGACCGTCCGTG
>CAMCQT010000155.1 GCA_945877125.1 Candidatus Brevifilum fermentans
GGAAAGGTGGTCAAGGATTATCAGGTTTTTCCAAAGAGCGCGATGTAACCAGTCAGAAGGAATCACTGAGCTGCTGTTTTTCCAGGCAGCGCAGCCCGAACTTCCGTCAAAGAGTTCCTATTACTTCGTCAAGCCTATCCTTGTCAAGCATTTGTTTTAAATCCAAGCCAGCATTATGCACTAAAAATCTCACATGAGTTTCCATCTCTATCCAGACTGCCATGTCGTGTTCGCCTAACTTTGATTCAGCTAAATCATGACATTCACCCTTATGGGCGTGAATAACAGGCTGAATAGCGCCATCTGGCAGAAAATCTCCCGAGGGTGTTCTGTTGTTGAAAACAGCGGCGCCTTCCATGGCGTTGTCAATTTTTCGCCCGCAAATATCACAGACAATAATCGGGGAATAGCGGGAGTTTTGGACAAAGATTTTTATCATTTTGATCATCCTTTTGTTTTAATTACTTGCTTGTCGACGTTGTTATTAGCAAGGAGTATACGCTATACGTCGTCGATGGTATGCAGTCTGAAATAGTCCGCCTCGCGTGTCCATCTCTTTTTAGGTGGTCACGCGAAGCGGACTATTTTTTGCCCGCCCACTTTATTTCAGGAGGTACGTCACCATGACACCTAATTTCCAACGCATCAAAGATGCGCTCACGCAGCATTGCCTTGATTCCCTGGGCAATATCTACACCATCACAGTGGACGACGTGGTGGATTACATCGAAAAGGAAATACCGCCCGCCACGAAAGCCCAACTCGCTGCGCTCGATGAGGTCAGTCTCGCAATCGAGATTGCGGACGCCATCGGCAATACGGGCATCATGGAACTGATCGAAGGCGCAATCTGCGAGACGATCAAAGCGCAAATCCAGATCGCGCGCGAAGCGGTCCTTGAAGCACAAAGTGAAAGTCAATTCATCGAAGAGGTGTGCTCATGATCTGCGATGATTTCATCACCGAAGCCCGCCGCAACGCATCTGCCTGGGCGCGCAACCTGCTCAGTATTCCCCCAAATCACTGGATCATTCTTGACACCGAAACCACCGGTCTCGATGAGAGCGCCGAGGTGATCCAGATCGGCGTGACGGATGGCGCAGGCAAAGTCCTGATGGATAACACTCCATGCAAACCGCTGCGCCCTATCCCAGCGGAGGCAACTGCAATCCATCACATTACCAACGAGATGGTGCAAACTGCCGCGCCCTTCCAATCCGCATGGGACACATTGACGCACATCGCGGACGGCAAGATCGTGGTCGTCTTCAATGCAGCTTACGATCGCCGTTTGCTGATTCAATCCGCATCACGCCTGCCCATGCCAGAGCCGCTCCTGCCAGTTCGCTGGGAGTGTGCGATGCTCAAGCACGCCGAATGGGTTGGCGAGTGGAACGATTATCGCGGTTCGTTCCGCTGGCAGAAACTCCAAGGCGGCGATCATTCCGCTCTCGGCGACTGCGTTGCAACACTGGAGACGATTAGGAAGATGGCTGCCAATGGATAACCTGGATAAACGGTATTTCGAGCAAATGGTTCAAGAATTGAAAGCCAATGGCGTGCCTGCCGTTTGGCTCGGAGGCGATCGTCATTGCGGTAATTACCCCGAATTGGCTGCGGGGATGCCAGGTATTTATATGGGTGATTTGGATGATCGATTGTCCATGTTTTACCCAGCCGCATGGAAATATCACTATGGCGTTCATGCCGCCAAACAGAACGTGCGGACGACCCCGCAGTGAATAAGGTTTCAAAGCGAGGAAGGCTACAAGCCTTCCTCATTTCTTTCTTCAAATTAATTTATGCAACCGATCACATTGTTTATTCGTCATTTTCGACAATCTTCAAAAAAGCATCCACAACCTGTGGGTCAAAATGCCTGCCGCTCTGTTCTTTGATGTATTGCCTTGCTTTTTGTTTTGTCCATTTCTTGCGATAACTACGGTCATTTGTGAGCGCATCCCATACATCTACAATGGCAAAGAGGCGCGCGACCAAAGGAATATGATCGCCTTTCAATCCTTGTGGATAGCCCGTGCCGTCCCATTTTTCATGATGCCAATACGGGATATCGAGTGCGTCCTTTAAGTAGGCAATGGGTGCGAGCATATCGTGCGCCAGTTGTGGATGCTGACGCATCAGCCTCCACTCTTCATCGGTCAAATCACCTTCTTTGAGCAGGATCGCGTCGGGGACTCCCATTTTGCCGATGTCGTGCAGGAGTGCGCCGCGGCGGATCGCTGTTAGTTGAGATTCACTAATACGCATGGCACGTGCCAGTTTGAGGGTCAGGTCGGTAACGCGTAATGTATGTCCTTCCGTTTCGTGGTCGCGCAGATCCATCGCCCGTGACCAGCCTTCGATGGTGGCGTCATAAGCAAGGCTGAGATCGAGATTGGCGCGCTGTAGATTTTCAAAGAGTTGGGTGTTGTCAATTGCGATCGCTGCCTGACTCGCAAGGGCTTCGAGCAACTCAAACCACTCGGCGTCGGGGGTGAAGTCCATACGGCAATAGACTTCCAAAACGCCTTTGATTTCGCCTTTTACGTTTAAAGGCACACACCAATAACAAGCAAAACCTTCTTTTTTCCAGAGTTCTCCAAAGCGCTGGTTTTTATTGACAACTTCAAACTCATTCGCTGAGATTAGACGATGTGCCACAATGGCTTGCAAAGAAAAACTCTCGCTCAAACTGGTACTATTGAACAGGTGTGTATGAAAACCGCGATGCGCTGCCAATTCCAATAGGTTCATGCCAGGCGGGAGCAGAAGCACGGCAACCGCATCGACTCCCAATTGGCTGACCGTATGATCTATCAAAATATCAAGTGTCAGACGCATGTCGAGGTTGCTTGCAATGGCTTGATCGACAGCGCGCAACGAATGCAATTGCTCAAGACGGCGAACGGTTTGCTCGTGCAATTGCATTCGCTGTAATGCCGAGCCGGTCATTTCTGACAAAGTTGACAGCAGGCGAACCTCATCCTGGTTGAGTTCGCGTTCGCTTGGAACACAGACGATCAATACTCCCAGGGTTTGCAGTGATGTGCGGATGGGCAAACAGATACCGCCCCAGCCGGGTGGGATTTGACTGCGTGCGGCGGCGCGCGTCTCAGGGTCACTGGCAAACTCGCGTGTGATGTAAGTCTCAGCATTGGAAAACACCTTGCCCGCAATCCCTTCACTGATGGGGTGCGGCGCATTCACTTTGGCAAGCCAACCACGCATTATGGTTTGATCCAGGCAGTCTGTAGTCTTGTTATGTAATTCGATGGAACCATGCGAGGTATTCAGGATGGCTAAAGCCTCATCCAACACGATGGACAACATTTCTTCCTGTTTTGCGACGGCACGCAGAGTGAGCGAAATACGGTTGAGGGTTCCCAACTCCATTACACGCTGGCGAATGGATTCTTCTGCCTGCTTGCGCTCAGTGATGTCGCGGCAGATGACATTGGCTCCGCAATAATTACCAGAAAGATCGTAATTAAATCTGGCATTATCTTCGCGCCAGATGTAATGCCCTGCCCTATGCCGCACTCGATGGGAATACGTTAACTCACTCTTTTTCAATTCAATTGCTTTATATATATCGGCAAATACAGCCTCACGATCATCTGGATGGATGACTGAATAGATGGTTTCTGGAGTTCGCGCAAATTCTCCCATCTCACTATAGCCAAGTTGATTGGCATAAGCAGGTGAACCGTATTGAATATGATTATCCGCCCCAAAAATTATAATTCCATCTGAAGTGTTTTCAGCGATCAGACGGTATTTTTCCTCGCTCTTACGTAATCGCTCTTCCACCAATTTACGCTCGGTGATATCTCTGCCTTCGCCAAGAATGGAAACAGCAGTTCCGTTCTCATTGCGGATGATGCTCAGTTTATTTTCCTCCCAAAAAGTGGAGCCATCCTTCTGGCAAAATTCGAGTTCCAAAGTGCGATCAAGTGAATAGGATGGGTCTGCCATCACTTTTGGGCTCTCTTCTGCAAAGACTTTCATCACCATTTCAAATGAAGCGGGGGTGAGATTTTGTTCAAGTGGCAATCGCTGGAGTTCCTCGAACGTATAGCCTCTCCTCTTTTCCACAGACGGGCTGGCGTATGTTAATTTCAAGTTCATATCCATCAGCCAGATCTTGTCGGTCATGTGATCTGCCAGTAAATGATAGTGCGCTTCACTTTGCTTTAACGCCTCTTCTGCCTGCTTACGCGCGGTGCTGTCACTCAGTACTGAGCCAATACAATATCCATTTTTCGTTTTGATTGGAAAAGCAATTTGGTCAACAAATTTCCGTTCTCCGCTTGCGGTGACTAATTCGCCTTCGTGAATGCGGTTGAAGAGCGGAGATTGCCCAGTCTGAAGCATTTCAAGCGTGGCTGATTTAAATCTTTGCAAAACATCCGCTGTACGCATTTTAGGCGGCAATAATTGCAGCCGTATGTCCCAATATGGTTTTCCCAATACGCCTTCGCGATTCAAACCAGTCAGCACTTCACGGGCATGGTTCCATTCAACAATAGTACCCTGTTCATCTACCAGGGTAATGCACTCTGAACTTTGTTCGATGAAAGTACGATGTTTCTCCTCACTCTCGCGTAGTCGTTCATCTGCCTGTTTGCGCTCGGTAACATCATGAATAACTAAGAAAAGTGCCTGCTTATCCTGCAAAGTGATGGGAGATGAATGTACCTTTACGATGCGTTCTTGCCCGCTGGCTAAGCGGTGTGGAAAAATAAAATAATTTCGTTCCTCAACCAATGCTCTTTTACGTTCCGCCGCCACTTGCTCTGGCGATAAAGTGTTTATTTCGCCAATTGACATATTGCAAAGTTTCGAATTGGGGTATCCATAAAAATCTGCGGCGGCTTGATTGGCATTAAGAATCTCTCCCGTTTCAGGTTCGATCAACAACATGACCGCAGAAGTTCCATCAAATATGCGCCGGAAAATCTGTTCGTCAGGTGAAGAGCCAGTCATGTTTTTTGGGGTGGATTTTTTAGAAGTCACTAAATTCCTCCGATACCATTCAATGTTTTTTGGAGTTCCCTTGTGAATGCAAATTTGATTATACAAAATAAACCCTACAGAGTTCCTACCAGATTAGTAAGGACTCTGTGATGGTGTGTCCGTCAGGACAACCCATTTCTAGATCAAAGCGATGATTTGGTCTTGCCTATTGTGATGGCTCAGAATTAAGAATCGTCATGCCCCTGTTTAATTTAACCGCTGTAATAGTTCAAATTTCAAACCGACCGCTTTGCATGTTCATCCTTCCAGGTGGACGAGCGAAGCGGTCGGTTTTTTAGCCCGCCAACTCCAATTCAAGAGGTATTCCCCATGACCATTACTTACATCACTTCTGGAAACATCCTATCCGACGAGTCCAAAGCCATCGTCATCCCCGTCAACACGATGGGCATCGCGGGCGCAGGACTTGCCCGGCAGTGGAAGATCCGATATCCCGACGAACATCACCTGTATGGCATTGTCTGCAAGGACAAACGTTTCAGCATCGGCGAAGTCCTGCCGGTGATCTCCGCTCCCAATCGTCTCTTCCTATGTTTTCCCACCAAGATCGTTCCGCAAAAGCGTTCCGAACTGGCGTGGATCGAAGACGGATTGTCCGACCTGCGGCAGCTCATCCCAACCTTGTGGATCAAGTCCCTTGCGCTGCCCGCTTTGGGCTGCGGCTTGGGCGGTCTGCCCTGGCAGGATGTCCAGCCGTTGATCGAGAAACACCTGGGAGATTTGAATATCCCCGTGCGGGTGTATCTCCCAAGATAGCGCCAACCATACGCACGACCAAAAGACCGTTGATCTAAATGGATCAACGGTCTTTTTTCATACCCATTCTTCAAGAGGTACTCATGCAAACAATCACTGCCACCCGACCCGCACCAGGCGTTCTTCGCCAACAAGAGGCATACGTCCGCGCGACTGGCTATTTCTATGCCGTGGATTTCGGCGAGCATGTTCGTCCGCGCCATCATTACGTGGGCATCAACGCCGAATGCAACTGTGACCTGGGCAGCGCCTGTCCCGCTGTGGATGCTGTGCGCGCCTATCTCAAGGAAGGCGGCAAACGCGCTGACCGTCCGCCGTTTGGTTACTACCCCGTCCGTCCTATGAAGTGTCCGATCTGCAATGAGAAAACAGGAGACGCCCCCTCGCTCAGTTCTCCCCATCGCGGAGCAGGCTGGATTTGTCCCAGCGGCACAAGTCATTACTGGAAACATCGCGCTCACATCAGCGCACAACGCCCAGGGAGTCAGCCATGATTCCAGCTAGTCGAGCAACACAACAGGCGTGACACGATCGCGGCGCTTGAAATGATTTGCGAGCGCGTGTGTCCCGATCTTATTTCCATTCCCTTTTAGTCCAAACCTCTGAAACCTCAGAGACATCAGACACCTGAACTTCATCAAATATCCGCGCCTTATCGCACGGAGGAGGATTCCATGAATACATTTTACGAATGGCTCAAAGCCAGTAACTATGCCGGTTTCAAAATTGACCAGGCGCGTTTGAAGCGCGCCAGTGATATTCGCTTCAGCGCCCAGCCAAATTTTGAGTTCACGAGCGGAGAGTACGTTTTGAAAACAACCCTGAATACATATACCGTGCTGTGGGAAATCACCCCGCGCGGCGATGATGCCGTGATCCGTCCCTCCTGCACCTGTCCCGACTGGGCGGATCGCGGACGCTACACCAACACCCTCTGCAAACATCTGTTGAGCGCCGCGCTTCAAAACGACAATCTGTTTGCGGCTGTCATCAACCTGAAACCTGTCAGCGCTGATATTGTTTTTCCGGCAAAAGAAGAAAAGCAAAACATCGAACAGGTCGAAGATTTCAACGAGCGCGTCAAGCGTGAGATCTCCAAGGCGGTTTCAAGCCTGGCACAAGATGTGCTGGCTGTCTTGAAGGAAGGCTATGTCCCATTTCTATTGGGACCGACCGGCGTGGGCAAGACCTCGGCGATTCGCCAGGTTGCGCTTGCAACCCAAAGCCTGCTGATCGAACACGCGGGCGCAGACTCGTTCACCGATTCCGATCTGGTGGGTGTTGAAATGCCGAGCGGCAAACGCATGCCCGGTCCGATTGGAAATGCGCTGACACACGCACGCGAAATGGGCGAACCCGTCCTGCTCTTTTTGGACGAGTTCCTGCGCTATAACTCCCGCGCACAGGAGTCTCTCATGCGACTCCTGCTTCCCATCCCCGCAGAGATCACGCGGGTCATGGGTATCTCGCACGACGGCGCGATCCGCGCCACATCCGCTCCATTCTGGGGCGATGAATGGGCGCCTGCCGAATCAGTCTCGATCGTGCTGGCTGCCAACCCTTGGGGTAATGTCCCCGACCCTGCTTTGGTGCGGCGCACGGTGCCGATCATGGTGGGCTTCGATAACAGCGTGGCGGGTCTCTTCTCACAGAAGACGCGCGCCGCGATTGACCTGAGCTGGAAGGGCACTGCGGACGGTTCTTTGCCGCTTCCCATCGAATATGGCGAGCTCGCCCGCGCCCAAAGTGCGGATGATCCCGCCATTCTTGCGCGTTACACCAACCGCCTGATGGCACTTGATCCCGCCGCAGCGAAGGGTTTCGAGACTCTGCTTTCCAATCTCGGAGCGAAATCATGAACGAGCTGCAAGCGGTACTCAACCTGATCTCCAGCGCCTTGCTCGGAGACCTCGCTTCGTTTCTATCTCCGAGGCTGATCATTTCCAAAGATGACACAGCCTCCACGGATGGCAGGACCTGGATCCGATTGCCCGAAGAGTTTCTCGGAATTCGGTTGGGCGAACAGATGAATGTCTTCATCGGCTTGCTCGCGCACGAGGTCGGGCATTGGCTGCAACCGCTCAAGGCGGTGATGGAGGTGGAGAAAAGGACGGGACTTCATCATGACATCGTGAACATCGTCCTCGATGTTCATCTTGAATATTGCGTGCCTCTTATCTTCCCACTCTTCGCCGCGCCGCTCGAAGCGGTGCGGGCAGTGGTACGGGATGCGCACAAGTCGGACTATGAAAAACTATACAAGGAGGCATCTGACTTTTTGCAAGCCGCGGACGCTGCGCTGCTCTTTGGGCGCTTTTGCGTGGATACGGATGTCTCGTTCGGTTCGCCTTATGCCTTGATCCAACGCAAAGTCACGCGCAACCGCAAGATCGACGAGAGCCGAATGAACGATCTGGTTGAAAGGGTGTCTTGCGTGACCAGTTATTTGCGTGAAGACCTGCCCAGATACATCGAGCAGTTGGCTGTTGATTTCCCCGAGTTGTGTCAGCCAGGTGCAACCTTTGGAATCACAAATCCGCTCGACAGTCTCAAGAGCGGCGGCGACGGAATGGATATCGTCTGCACTCTTTTGGAGGATTTGAAAGTTGGCACGGACGGTGTCCCGTCGGATGTGATCGAGGAGATATCCAGCGGTCGCAATCCTGCTTCAGCAGAGACACTGGCTGTATCGCGTCAACTGCAAAAGCGTTGGGATGTTGTGCGCGGCTGCGGGGTCATCATGGCTCCCGGCAGGCTGAACCGCCTGTCCGCCCTGCGCGGCGATCCGATGCCATTCACGATGCCTGCTCCGATCAAGGGCAGGCAGTCTCCGCAAACGAAAGTTGTTTTGGTCGTGGATTGGTCAGGTTCGATGGGTGTGAATGAAAACGCTCCATGGAATGCAGCCTTGCAAGCGGCGCAGGCGATAGCGCTTGCGATCCGCTCCACGGGCGGCGATGTGCGTGCGGCGATCTTTGCCGAGCAGTTGTGGCACGCGCCGAACTTCTCCGCAGAGGTTCTTTTTGCGGCGAGCCTGGGTTCGCTCTCGCTCTTTGAAGCAAGAGGGGAAGACACAAACTTCTCCTGGCTGCCGCAGGTCTGGCAGGCATTCCCCGACTACCGTGTGGTGCTGTTGACCGATGGCAACGGGTATCCGCCCAAGGCGATCCTTCCATCCGGAAGAAAGCGCACATCGGCGGTGTTGTTGCAGATCCGCAGGAACCTGCCCCAGAACGTGGCACAGATCGAAGCGACGATCCAGTCCTTTGCATCCAGTTTTGTTCATGTGGACAATCTCAGTGAGCTAGCTGCGGCTTGGGCGCTGTTGATCCCAAGAAGAATGCAATGATATAGAAATACGAGAGCAAGGCTATGAGCCTTGCTCTTTTTATGTGCGCCCAGCATGGATGTTGGCTAGAGGGTGAAAGACCCTTATGGAGGATGATTGCACCAACCATTAGCGGAAGGCAAGGGCGTTGTCGCGAGACAAGGTCTGGAGGAAGCCGGAAGCAAAACTGCGGTTCGAGGAA
>CAMCQT010000156.1 GCA_945877125.1 Candidatus Brevifilum fermentans
GAAATGGACAGGGTGGTTTTTGGGCTACCATGTGGGACTCACTTTTTGAGACACAACAAATGCTTCTTCTTTTAGCCTTAAGCGTCCTTGTTTGTGGGCTTCAATGGCATGGCGCAGGAGGAATACAACCACCTCCCCAACAGAGATCGACATGCCTGCAAGAGCCTTAACCTGTGTGTCCATATCCTTGCCCCAACGAAATCCAAGAAAAAAATCTTTCACTTTGTTGTTACTGGCACATTTTGTATGTTGCGGAATCTCCTGTGGCCATTCGTCTGCCTCTGTCCATGTCAATATCATTTTTCTGCGATTGGCACTTGGGCGGGCTTCGATTGCCAACTTGCCCTGACGAACATGCGCCAACGAAAAACCCATTAGCGCGTTGGCTACGCTGGAAGTGCTCGTCATGTGCTGATGTGCCAGACCAAGAATGTAAGACCGCACATCCTTGGCTTGTTCATGAAGGGTTGATGGTATAAAGTATGAGTGGACTCGGTGTGCTCGATCCCAAGTATGGTTGTCCCGCTTTTGTTGCCGGGCAAGCGGGATGATTTTGACGGGTTCCTGCGCGTTTTGTTTTAGATGGGTAAATGCGTCCTGGCGAGACATCGCTTCTCCTTTTCTCAGTGCTTACGAAAGCTTCACAACTGCGCGGCTCAGTTCTTCGTACTCACGCGAAGCGCGGCTGGCAGGATCCATCTCGAAGATGGTTTTGCCTTCGGCGGCGCACTCGCGCAGGATGGTCGCGCGGTGGATGGGGGATAGGACACTCTCGCCGAAGTTGGCTTTTAGCTCAGCCAGAGACTTGCTGCTTTCACTGGTTTGTTCATCATAGAAAGTGGGCAAAATACCTGCCAACTTGCCGGTCCAATGATGTTGCTCGCGCAGACTATTGAGCACTTCTATCATCTGCGCCAGACCGTTCATTGACAGGAACTCGGTGGCGGTTGGAATCAGAACCAGGTCTGCCGCGTAGATTGCGCGCTCTTGAATGCCGCCAACAGAAGGGGCGGTATCGAAGATGATGTAGTCGTATTCTTTTCCCAGCGGCTTGAACAACATGCGAATCGAGTTGATGGGGCGGTTCTCGGCATTGATCACGATTTGTGCGGTTGCTGTTGATCGGTCACCAGGTAGTAGATGTAAACCGTTGCGACCTGTATCACGAATCCACTGGTGAATATCAGAGCGGGTGTTGACCAGCGCGTTAAATACGCCAGGCTCCTGATTGATCCCAAGGGCGGTCGCACATTGTCCCTGTGGATCAAAGTCCACCAGCAGAATGCGGCGGTTGCGCAGCGCCAATCCGTGCGCGAGAGAGGATGCGCTTGTGGTTTTTCCGACTCCGCCTTTTCCGTTGGGGGTGACGATGTTGATGCTCATAATTTCACTCCTGTAAGTATTTTCAATATTTCCAATCCATCTTGGGTTAGCTTCCAGATGTTGGTTTGTGCAGTGCCTTGCACACCTAACGGGTTATCCACAAATCCCTGCTTGAGCAGTTTGTATGCAAATCCCAAGCCAAAGTATTGGATGACATCCACGTTGCTACGCTCGGCGAGAAAGAGCCAGCGCAAAAACTTCGCTTCCAGCAGGGTGACGTTCGCGCTGCGGCATGATTTAGGGTCAAAGCGGAATGAGTCATTTTTGAGAAGGAGATGTAAGGGGGATAAGTTGTTGTTCATTCTTCAACCTCTTTACAAACCGAGCAGTATAGATAACCCTGTGGGTTTATCTTCCACACCGCTGTGTTGACATGAGCGCAAGCCAGGTTCGCTGCTTCATAATCGGTTGGCCGATTCACGGTTGCGGTGCGAATACTCTCTGAACTACAACGCGGGCAGGATTGATATTCGTCTGGTGAACTACTCTCGAACAGAGCAGAACATTTTGCGCAATACAGGATCGTCATTACTTTGATTTCTGGCATGTTTATCCTTACTCCGACTTGCATAAATAGCGGGCATTGACCCAGCCCGCGACGGGGAACGAAATGCGAACCCACAGGTTGCCTTTGATGATTTGTGAGTCCAACTCGCTATTAGGATCAAGCGCGATCTGAACTGCTTCACCCTCCGTCAGATACCCGCGAACCTCACTGCCATCGCCTGCCGCAAAACGCACGTGCAATCGTCCATCGGGAATGTCGGTGCAGACCTTCATGGCAACGGGCGTCGCCATGAAGGTTGGGGAGATATTCGTCGAGGTACTCGTTAATGGAGACACCGAAGGGGAAGTAGTTTCTGTACTCGCTGGTGCTGGAGTGGTCCATTGCATAGCAAAAAACATTGCCGCTCCGCTTGCAACCAGGATTATGATGACCGCCAGCACGCCGAGAAGATCTCTGCCTCTCTTGCGGAGCGTCGGGACAGGGGATAGGGTTCTGCGGTTGGCACGTTGTGCCGCGAGAATCTCTTCAAGTTCAGCGCGGCTCTTCATTGGACTTCGCCCTCGACGGTATTCCAATGCCGCGTTCTTGCCTCTTCAAACTCCTGTTGGGTCAGGATGCGAGTTGGCTCCACAATGCACAGGATTGCCTTATGCCCATACGGGATTCTTTCGCTGTATGCCTGAACGCGAAAGTATCCCTTCTCGCTTAGGGTTTCGAGAATCACACCATAGACGGTGGGGTAGTATTCCGTGACGATGCGGAAGTAACTGCCTTTTTGCAATTTCAACTGCCAGTCGTATGGATACACCCGCGCTCCCGTGTAGAAGTTGTGATAAGAGATTTGGCTTGCTGGTTTCGTCATCATTCACCGTTGGTAATTTCGTCGAGTGTTGTATTGCCTTCAGTATCTTCGCCAAACAGCGCGCCTTCGATCATGGCAAGCGCGACTGGCTGACCGTTCATTTCTGTGTTGATGGTGCGCACGCCGGACGAGCGGTTGAGCGTTCCCAACGCTCCGAGTACAAGAGACAGCGCCTCCGATAGGTGGGGCAGGCGACTGACTCCCCGCCGCTGAACCTGGATCGCCCCTGGGCGCACAATCCGCCGCGCCACATCCAGGTTCAGTTCGAAGGAGCGTTTCGCTGTCCGGCTTAAAGAGGGTCCGTTTTGCTATGACCATTACCTTTCACGACCGCAGGCTCAGGCATGTTCAATAGTCCATCGCGCAAGGTGTTGAAATCTTCTTCACTCACATTCGCAAATGCAAATGGCGCATTAGGTTTGCCGATGTCGTATCGGTCAGCGTTCTTTTTCGCTACCAACTCATCACCGATATTGATCGCCTGTCCACTTAGGTTGCAGGCAATTCTGGATGTGAAGCGGATCAACTCGCTGTTGGCAGAAGCGGGTGGTATCTGTAATGCTGGAATGATTGATGCCTGCGGCACATCTGGCTGATATGAAACAGGATGATAGGTAGGCTCACGACCTACGATTGGATGAGGCAGATCGCTAATCTTTGTTTGTGCTTGTGTATCCGGCTGAGGCAGACTGGAAGAATCTGGCGGAGTCTGCGACGGGACAGAAGCAGGAACTGGAAGTTGTTGCGTCGGTGTCTCGTCAGTTTTGGGTTCGATCAATTTCTTTGTCATTTCTGCCAGGCGAGCCTTCAATTCGTCAACTTTGTTACTGACACCATCGCTGCCTTTGCTGGCGGCATTGCGGATACCGATCTGGTCGCGCAAGCTGTCGCGCGTGGATTTCTCCACTGCGTCCTGCGATTTCTTGATCTCTGCCAGCAGAACAGTCTTGTCAAGGCTATCTTGCTTTGCGAGCAGGTAGGACTCGGCGTAAAGTAAATCACGCTCCATCGCGGTGATTTCGATCATCTTCTCTTTATGCGCCGCTTCTGCTTTGCGCTTTTCGCGGCGGGCTTTGGTCTCAGGTGAAGTCATGTGATAAATGAATCCGGCGACCACATTCCCAACCACCACCAGCGGAATTGCTATGCTGGTGATTCCGGTCAGCATCTCGGTCATTGCGCTGCCCTTATTGCCATACATCAGGGAGTCGGTGACTGAGGTTAGGATCACGCCCGCCAAATCGACGAGGAAGAAAGCCATTGAAATCCAGTCCTGATATCTTGAGGATGAGCCAAAGATCCAGACCAATGACCAGGCAACGGCGCCAATGTCCAAGCCCCACAGACCGATCAGTCCGAGAATTTCAAAGCCAGTTGGAACCGTGGTGGAGAGAAAGTCGTAACTGCGAAAGGCGGTGTAGATCAGCAGAACCGCGTCAAGACCCAGTACGAGCAAGTCGCCGATGCCAATGCCGCCGTGATCTGTTTGAATGCCAGTCCTGCCAGTGAGTTCGTCGGTCAGGCTATTTGTGTTACTCATGAGTTACCTCCAAAAAAATTGTTGTGTGAAACATTGATACCTCCAGGGTGTGGGGAAATGTTCGTCTTCAAAGTTGAGAACGGTCTATTAGGATATGGTTTATTTGCGGCTCGCTTTTTTCTCTTTTATTGAACGTAATTGAAAATCAGAGCGGTAACCTCCAATATCCCATTTCCAAAATAGCCACGCTGCAAGAGACCAACATACGACCGTCACAAGCACAAGATCTAACATTTGAATACCTCCTTTCCGTTTGATTTTTTATCCGACACATGTCGTTCATTTTTATTGAGTCGCAACTGGTTCAGCCTCTTGCGACAAAGCAGGAATTGTATGAACAGCGCTTCCCTCGTGGCGCATCGAGCGCAGGCGAATCGTTTCATAGATCAGAAGGATGGAAAACAGGGCAGGGGGCAGTACACGAAAGAACAGATCGGCATGTTGCCAGTGTGAGAACAGCCAGGTGGAACCAATGGATGCGCCACCCACGATCAGTCCGCCCGCTGCCATGCCGCCCCAAATAAAATTGGTGTTCTTGCTCAACACGACGAGTACCCAGCCAACCAATATCAGGATCACAGAAAACTGTAGGGCAATCACGGGGATGGCGGGGGAGTAGGGGGCGTAGATCGTCTGGATGGAAGTGAAGCCCATGTAAGCGGCAGTCAGCCAGATCAGCAAAGCCGCCGCCCTCAACAGCCAGGGCAGGGCAAACAACACTGCCGCAGTCAAGCCCAATACGATAACGATCAGGAACTGAATCAATGTTGTAAAAACCTTGACGATGACGGTTAGCAGATTAGCAATGAGGCTGTTCAGCATTTTAGATTCCTTCACGCCCATCTATTGCGGCGCGCAGCTTCAAACTTGTCACGGCTGATTGTGCGTGTCACTTCAACGCCTCGCCAGGAAGAGGTAGGAAGTAGCTTTGTGACCGCAAGTTTTATATTATTTGTTGGGGTTCTTGTTTGCATATCTTTATCGCCCGCGTCGGAAATTAAATCGGACAGGACTGTTCTGATAAGTTGAATCAATACGAGGCGCGTTAGGATCGTAAAGAATCATTCTTAATCCTTTGACCCCATCAGATGGTCATATCCGGCTTGCCGAAGTTGTTCAATTACTGCGCCTGCGGGGATGCGATAGGTACGATTGCCAAACTTCACCACTGGGATTTGTCCCGTCTCGATCCAGCGGTAGATAGTTTTTGGACTCACTTTTGCCCAATCAGCAACTTGCTGAATGGTTAAAAGCTCGATGCTAAAAAGTTTTTCTTGATCCGAATCTGATTTTCCGGCTGGCATATAGCTCCTCCTGGAGCCGGAATACAAAAAACCGACCTCCGATGAGATTTCTCATCGTCAGACGGTTTTTTGTTACTACTATAATAGTTACACTTGGCGGTCCCGACGGGTGTCGAGATCGCCAATAGTAAAAAAGGATCGACTTCGACATTTTACTCTAATGCTTTTAATCAATCAAGGGTCATGCGAAACAGCATGACCCTTTTTGCTTGTTAAATCATCAGTATTGGAGTTTATTATGCCATTTTTAGGCGGTAGCCTATTGCCATCTCAATTTGAGCAGGGGGGATACCCATGCTCAAATCCATAATTATCAACCTGCTCAATGTGGTCAGGTTTGCACTTGTTGCGGTCATTGAATTTCTAATCGCCGTGATTCTTGGGGGTATCGCAGCGATTCTTGTTGCAATACCCTGGATTCTTCGATTCGTAGCCGTTCTCATTTGGTTGAGCACAGCTTATTTAGGATTCACCAGCATCCAGACCATCTACGCCCCTTTCTCCCCCACCATACCCGTGATTGCCTTGCAGTTTGCAGTCATCCTCGTATCCGTTGGCTGGGTACTCATCGTGCTGAACAAGAAACCCAGTTTTATTTGGGGCGGCATGACGGTAGTCGGACTGATTATGGGAAGCCTATCCATTGGGTCTGTCTGGTTAGTGAATCACTGGCAACATGCTGATCTGTTCTTTCGTGTACTGCCCCCTGCCCTCTTTTCAGTCCTCTTAATTTATGAAACGCTTCACTTGCGCTCGATGCGCCATACGTGGAATGCGGTTTTGACAATTCCCGCCTTGCCGCAAGGCGCTGAACCTGTTGCTATTCAATAAAAATGACCGACATGTGTCGGATAAAAAATCAAACGAAAAGGAGATATGCAAATGTTAGATCTTGTACTTGTAACGCTCATCTGTTGGTCCCTTGCAGCCTGGCTATTTTGGAAATGGGACCTTGGAGGTTACCGCTCTGACTTTCAACTGCGGTCAAAGAAAGAGGAAAAAGCAAGCCACAAATAAACCGTGCTCGTTTTTGAGAACCAACGTTTTCCCCACACCCTGGAGGCATGAATGTTTCACACAACAAATTTTCTGGAGGTAACTCATGAGCAACACAACCAGCCTGACCAATGAACTCACCGGCGGGACCGGCATTCAAACAGATCACGGCGGCATTGGCATCGGCGACTTGCTCGTACTGGGTCTCGACGCGGTGCTGCTGATCTATACCGCCTTTCGCAGTTACGACTTTCTTTCCACCACAGTTCCAACTGGCTTTGAAAGTCTCGGACTGATCGGTCTGTGGGGCTTGGACATCGGCGCAGTTGCCTGGTCGCTGGTGTGGATCTTCGGCTCATCCTCAAAATATCAGGATTGGATTTCAATGGCTTTTTTCCTAGTCGATCTGGTGGGGGTGATCCTGACCTCGGTCACCGACTCCCTGATGTACGGCGACAAGGGCAGCGAAATGACCGGGATGTTGACCGGCATCACCAGTGTGGCAATTCCGCTCGTGGTGGTCGGGAACGTGGTCGCCGGGTTTATTTATCACATGACCTCGCCTGAGACCAAAGCCCGCCGCGAAAAGCGCAAAGCGGAAGCGGCACATAAAGAGAAGATGATCGAGATCAGCGCAATGGAGCGCGACCTACAGTACGCCGAGTCTTATCTGCTGGCAAAGCAGGACAGCCTGGACAAGACCGTCCTGCTGGCAGAGATCAAGAAATCGCAGGATGCGATTGAGAAATCTACACGAGATAGTTTGCGCGACCAGATCGGCATTCGCAACGCCGCCAGCAATGGTACTGGTGGCGTCAGCCACAAAGTGGATGAGTTGAAGGCTCGCCTGGCAGAAATAACAAAGAAATTGATCGAACCTAAAGCAGACGAGACACCGGCACAACAACTTCCAGTTCCTGATCCTGCCTCAGCGCAGACTTCGCCAGTTCCTTCCAATCTGCCTCAGCCAATCGCAGGCAGTGAGCCTACCTATCATCCCATTTCTTATCAACCCAGTGAAAAGAAAAAAGATGACCCGTCTCAACCTACGCATGTGCCGCAGGCATCCATCATTCCAGCATTACAGATACCGCCCGCTTCTGCCAACAGCGAGTTGATCCGCTTCACAGCCAGAATTGCTTGCAGCCTGAGTGGGCAGGTGATCCATATTGGTGATGAATTGATGGCAAAAAGGAGCGCTGACCGTTATGACATTGGCAAACCTAATGCGCCGTTCGCATTTGCAAATGTAAGTGAAGAAGATTTCAACACTCTGCGAAATGGGCTGGCGAACCTGCCTGAGCCTGCGGTCGTGAAAGGCAACGGTCACAGCAAGATGGAACTGGACCCTACCTAAGCCGGACAGCGGAACTGAACCTGGATGTGGCGCGGCGGATCGTGCGCCCAGGGGCGATCCAGGTTCAGCGGCGGGGAGTCAGCCGCCTGCCCAATTTGTCTGAGGCGCTGGCGCTTGTCCTCGGAGCATTGGGAACGCTCAATCGCTCGTCCGGCGTGCGCACCATCAACACACAAATGAACGGTCAGCCAGTCGCACTTGCCATGATCGAAGGTGCACTGTTTGGCGAAGATACTGAAGGCAACACCACACTCGATGAAATTACCAACGGTGAATGATGACGAATCGAAGCAAACAAACTTTCTACAACGCCCTGACGGGAGCGCACGTTACCCCCTACGATTGGCAGACGAAGATCAAAAAAGGTGATCATTACGAGATCGTATCGGAGTGCTTCCCGACCATCTATGGCGTGATCCTCGAACCCTTTCGCGAAGTTGGGTACTACCATGTGCGGGCATACAGCGAATGGTGTCTGGGCGGGCAGGAAGGAACCTTGTGTGTTGTAGAGCCAACCCGCATCCTGACCCAACAGGAGTTTGAAGAAGCAAGAAGCCAGTATTGGAAGACTGAAGAGGTTGAAGTCCAATGAAGAGCCGTGCTGAACTTGAAGAAATTCTCGCGGCACAGCGCGCCAACCGCAGAACCCCATCCCCAGCCCCAACACTCCGCAGGAGAGGCATGGATCTGCTCGGCGCGCTGGCAGTCATCATAATCCTCGTCGCAAGTGGAGCTGCAATGTTCTTTGCCGTGCAATGGACTGCTCCAAAAATGGAAACCACAGCCACAACTTCCCCTTCGGCGTCTCCATCGGCAAGCGCCTCGACGAGTACCCCTCCCACCCTCATGGCGACGCCTGTTGCCATGAGGGTCTGCACCGACATTCCCGATGGACGGCTGCACGTGCGCTTCGCGGCAGGCGATGGCAGTGAAGTGCGCGGGTATCTGACGGAGGGCGAAACTGTCCTGCTTGCGTCGGAGACGGAAACACTCCAGGGCGAAGTGTGGGAACACATCACCTCCCCCGTCGCGGGCTGGGTCAATGCCCGCTATTTATGCAAATCGGAGTAAGGATAATCATGTCGGAAATCAAAGTAGTCACCATCTTATATTGTGCAAAATGTTCCGCTCTGTTTGAGAGCAGTTCACCCGCCGTATTTCAGCCCTGTCCGCGTTGTGGCTCAGAGAGTATCCGCACCGCGACCGCGGATCGCCCGA
>CAMCQT010000157.1 GCA_945877125.1 Candidatus Brevifilum fermentans
AAAAGGGCGCATCATTATTTGGGACAAGGCTGAACCATGCATGGATGTGGACAAGCCGCATCAGTTGGAAATTATGCGCGCCGACCTAGCGCTTCAAGTGAAAAAAGAAACCGCCGCAAAGAAAAAAGCCGCGCGCGCATCTGCCCCCAAAATGACCTCGCCAAAGGTTCGCACACAGATCAAAGCGAAGGCCAAACAGAAATGAGTTTTCGTTCTTTACTCGAACTCGATGCCCGCTTTTCCAGTCAATTGCGTGTGGCTGAAAAGCCGGGCATTTTGCGAAATTTTGCCGCCTTCCTCGCCCATTCAGGTGATTCATGGTTTTGGGCGGCAGCGCTCATCCTTGCCTGGTTTTTCAGCAGTTCTGTCTGGCAGCAATGGGAAGTGGTTGAGTTCTTCGGCATTCTCGGACTGGCTGGCGTTGTGTTGGCCATAAAATTTCTCGTCCGCCGCGAAAGACCGCAAGGCGAATGGGGCGGAATTTATCGCAACACCGATCCGCACTCCTTCCCATCTGGACACGCCGCCCGCGCGTTTTTGATCGCAGTGGTGGGCGCGGCGCTTGCCCCCCTTTGGCTGGCCATCCTTCTTTGGGTTTGGGCGCCGCTGGTTTCTCTGGCACGCGTAGCAATGGGCGTGCATTATCTGTCAGACGTGATCGCAGGCGCAATCCTGGGCGCCATCGTTGGGTTGATCGGCTTGCAAATTTACCCCCCCATGGTCGCCTGGCTGACCACGTTGATCGGCTTCCCGCTCTGGTAATTGACTTGCAAAACAACAAAGACATGGATGCAACTTCCGCTCCATGTCTTTTTGATTAACTGACGTTCCATAAAAACTCCGAAGGAGTGGAATGATTATAGATTCAAGCAAAATGGATTAAACAACCCCGAAGGGGTGTCATACTTTTTGGCACAAACCATGTCATCTACGGCTTTCTCAAAGTAGATTGACCATTTTATAAGTTTATGGCAAAGGATTAACGCGAATAACGCAAATTGGGCGAATTTCGCGAATGCACAGAAAAATTCGCGTTATTCGCTCCATTCGAGCCATTCGCGTTAAAGATTTTCGGACTTTGAGAAAGCCGTATCATGTCATCCCTTCGGAATTTTCTCCTTCATGCATAATTTTCTACAATCCTGCCATCCCTTCGGGATTGAAACTGCGTATCATCAGTGAGTAACTGAAATAACTCCGATGGCAGTGTGTTGAGCCTGCCGAAACAAGTGAAATAATTACAGGAATCAAATGAAAATATACACCTTCCGCCTAAAACCCGATCAAGATCTATTTGACTCCATCGAAGCTTTTGTCGCTGACAAAAAAATTGAAGCAGGCTGCGTGCTTTCTGCGGTGGGAAGCCTGACACACGCCACCCTGCGCCTTGCAAACCGCGAATACTACAACGAGTACGCAGGTCACTTTGAGATCGTCTCCATGACCGGCACGGTTGCAACAAGCGGATCACACATCCACGTTTCCATCTCAGACGGCGACGGCGTGACCCTTGGCGGGCATCTCGTTTCGGGCTGCAAAATCTACACAACCGCAGAAATTATTCTATCGGTGTTTGACGATGTGATCTACAAACGCGAGCTATTGGAAAATGACTCGGGCTACGAAGAGTTGGTGGTGTACGAAAAATAGATTTTATCCACAGATTATATGGATTTCACAGATTTGAAATTTCTATCAGAAAAATCTGCGTGAATCGGTGCAATCTGTGGATAATGTTTTTTCATATTGAGAATTGCCGAAATCAGGGGCAATAATCCCTGAAAGTAAGATAGAATGAATGCAGCTTACTCAGTCTTTGCCGACGGTTTAAGTCAGACCCCTGTTTTTGCCTCGCCGCTGGACAGGGGTCGTTTATTGCCAAATATCAAAACGGGCGGACTAAAATAGTCCGCCCGTTTTTGTTCTCGCATCACAAAGTTATTTATTCCACAGAATTTTCAGCGCAAATCGGGGAATTCATCCAACAGTCTTATAAACGCTTCAACCACTTGCGGGTCGAAATGCGTGCCGGATCCTTCGATGATATGTTCACGTATTTTTTCAACTGTCCAACTTGCCCGGTACGGACGGTCTGAGCGCAAAGCGTCCCATACATCAATGATGGCAAAAATCCGCGCGGCCATGGGAATCTCTTCGCCCTGCAACCCGCGCGGATAGCCAGTGCCGTCCCATTTTTCGTGGTGGCAATAGGGAATATCCAAAGCCGGACGCAGATAGGTGATGGGTAGCAGCATTTTATATGCGTAGGATGGGTGTTGGCGCATGATGGCCCATTCAAATGTGCTGAGCTTATCTGGTTTGAGCAGAATGTTATCCGGCACGCCCAGTTTGCCAATATCATGCAGGAGCGCGCCGCGCCGCATTTGAACGATCTCCTGCTGGCTGATGCCCATTTTCCTTGCCATTTGAACAGTCAGTTCGGTGACCCGCAGGGTATGCCCCTCGGTTTCCTTATCGCGCAAGTCCATGGCGCGCGACCAACCGGTGATGGTGGCATCGTACGCTGTGACAAGTTCAAAATTTGATTGTTGAACGCCCTCGAACATTTGCACATTGTCAATGGCAATGGCGGCCTGCCCGCCGAGAGTCTCCAAATAGTTTATCCACTCCAGGTCGGGGTTGAGCGGGGTGCGGTTGAATATCTCCAAAACGCCCTTAAGCACTCCCTTCGCAATCAGAGGCACGCCAAAGTATTCCACAAATTTCTCATCCTTGAGCAGTTCTCTGCGTTGGAATTGACTATCCAACTTGGCAAGGTCAGGAATGTGAAGAAGTTTGCGTTCCAACCCGGCCCGCCCTGCCAGCCCCTCCCCGATCTGCGTACGCGATTGACGAATGTTTAGGGTGCGGAAGCCTTTTCCTGTAAAGTATTCAAGAATCTGGCTGGAGGGATTCAACAGTAGGAGAGATGCCGCATCCACGCCCAATTGGGAAATGGTCTGACTCAACACGACATCCAGCGACAGACGCATATCGAGACTGGAACTGATGGCGCGGTCAATTTCCCTCAATGCGCTTACGCGCTGTAGTTGGACCTGGACTTGTTTTTCAGCCTGTTTGCGCTCTGTGATATCGGTTGCCATTCCTTCGACCAGCATTTCATCACCGCCGATATTGCGTCCTATGGAACGGTCCATCAGCCAGCGCCAATTTCCCTGTGCATCCTGAATACGATATTCAACATCGAAGAATTTTCCAGCCTCAAATTCATGAATGGTCTCGTTAATTCGGGCACGGTCTTCGGGATGAATGGATTCGTTCCACAGATGCGGGTGTGCTTGTAAATATTCCGCTGAATACCCCAGCACCTGTTCCACACGCGGTGAGTAATAGATGCCCCCGCGCTTGTTGGAAAATGTGTACACCACATCGGGCGCACCTTCCACCAGTTGACGGTAGCGCGTCTCACTTTTGTGTAACGCTTCTTCCGCCTCTTTGCGCTCGGTGATGTCAATAACAAGCCCGGCCGCATATAAAGGTATTCCCTTTGAGTCTTTTTTTATAATAGCCCCAATATCATAGAACCATTTATATCCGTCTGATTTGGTTAAAATACGATATTCAACTTCATATTTATCAGCCAGTCCATCTATATGTCTTTGCATTGCATCCATGGCCTTGTCGGAATCTTCGGGATGAACCAAAGCCATGAAATCATTATAGTGTTTGAAGTTTTCAGGAGGATAGCCCAGCATATCGGTTTTACGTTTATCGAATTTTACATTGCCCTTGGTGATATCCATTTCCCACCAGGCCATGTTTGCCGACTGCATGGCAAGTTCGAGCCTTGAATTATTCTCCCTCAGTTCATTCTCCGCCTGCTTGCGCTCGGTGATGTCCTGAACAACGCCGGTCAGGCGCAGGATATTGCCCTTCTCATCGGTAAAACGCTCTCCTGGAATTGCCAAAACAGTATGCACGGAATTATCCGGCCAAACCACGCGATATTCCAAAGTAGCCGGGGCTTGTTCATTGATGACGGATTCATTGGAGTGCGCGACTTTTTCACGGTCATCGGGATGGATGGACTTTGCAACAATATCATTCAGGTCGCCATTAAAAGCTTCAGGGTCAATGCCAAAGATGCGGTGCATCTCATCAGACCATGTGACTTGGTTGGACTGCGTATCCCAACTCCAATCTCCCACATGCGCCACTGTCTGTGACCTCTTCAGATTAAATTCGCTCTCCCTCAGTTCATTCTCCGCCTGCTTGCGCTCGGTGATATCCATTGCCATGACCAGCCCCATTTTTTGCCCACCCACCTCGATATTTTCAATCGCGGCGGACGCATCCCGTATTTCGCCTGATTTCTTGCGGATCTGAATATTTTGGAGTTTGGTCGAACCGGCTTCGCTTAGTTCTTTTACCCAAGCGGCACGGATGGCGAGGTCTGTAAACAAATTCAACTCAGCAGCGCTATGTCCGATCAATTCATCCCGTGAATATCCGATCAGGGTGAGAAAGGCTTCGTTTGCAAGGGTCGAAATATTGTCCGACAGGCTGAAAAGATTCATGGCAAACGGGCTGGCGTCGAATATTTTCGAGAACCGCTCTTCGCTTTCCTGCATTGCCTTCTCTGCCAGTTTGCGCTCGCTGATATCGCGGATGATCATGCTGGTTCGGTCACGCCCATCCTTATCCTTGAACAGAGAGGTGGAAATTTCGCCTGGAAATTTTTCGCCGCCCTTGCGCAGAAAAGTCAATTCTCCAAAAAAATGCCCGCTGTGGGCGCGTTCTTCCAGCGCCAGTTTCAAGCGCGGATCAGACAGGTCTACCACCCCGCCGCGCCCGCCCTGTTTGATCTCCTCTTCCGTTTTTCCAAACATGCGGCAGGCGGTTGGGTTCGCGGCGTGGATGCTTCCATCTGGTTCGGTTAGCAGGACGGCATCGAGGCTGGCTTGAAAAAGCAGTTGATACCGATCTTCGGTTTCCCGCAGGGATTTTATTTCCCTTAGCAGGAATAAGTAGATCAATCCGGCGCTTACCAAAACGAACAAAGAACCTTTAATGGATTGCGTAAAATGGTAACCAGCGGGAACTGTGGGATTGCCTAATTCGAGCGTGATGTCCGAAGCGAGAATCCACAGGATGCCAAAGAAGGCATAGATCAACGCCGTACGCAGAGGGGTACTATTTTTTTTAATGTTCATAAGCCTCGCTCCTGGGAGGGTATCAATAGCACAACCATGCTTATATAATGAGTATAGCATTATTCAGAATATGTTCATCAGAATATGTTGAGCGGGACGAAAAGCATTTATAAAGCGTGGTTGATTCCTGTCAATGGACGTGACGATAGTACTATACGCCAATCATTTCCTCCATGATATATTCGTGAACGGGCAGGGATAACTTTCAACCATCATCAATAATATAGGAGGATTTCGTTATGGCAAAGAAGATTCAAGTGTGGGCAGCTTACGGACCAAAGATCGAACTGGGTACCACAATGACAGCAGAAGACATCATCGAAAATATCATAGCCGCCACCAACCAGAGCAAGGGTTCGGTGCTGGCTGTACTTTCCGAGTTGGATGTGCAGATCGAGGCGGGCTTGAAGGCGGGGCGTATTGTGCGCCTGCCCAATGGGACGCGCTATGAACCCATCGGCAAGAAGGACGGTTCGGTGGACATCAATGTGCGTGCCAGCGGCGAACTGGATAAGAAGGTGAACGCGAGCTTTCGCGGCAAGTGGCTGAATTCGGAGAACGTCGGCAAGACCGAGGCTGAATTGGTCGCCCGTTGGAACGAGGAGCATCCCGACGACCAACTCCCCGTCGACTAATCCCTTTCATCCTGCCCACTGACTTGCAGACGGCTTAACCAAGGTTAAGCCGTCTTTTTTTGTAACTGCTCAGCCATGTCGTTGCGAGGGCGCACTTGCTCTTTGCCCGAAGCAATCTCCCCACGAGTAGTGAGATTGCTTCGGCGGGAAGAGCAAAAACCCGCCTCGCAACGACATATTCCAGTACTTTGTGAGGGAACTTATTATTTTATGAACCCCAAAATCCCTATATTGGAACTCTTGCATAAGTTCGGATTTCATTCCGACCTATCCCCCTGCCCCCTTCCCTTATAGGGAAGGGGGTGGCGCCGTAGGCGACGGGGGTTAGGTTCTTAAGACTTTTGCAAGAGGTCTATTGGAGTTGCGAAAGTCCTATATTGGTTTTCCCAAAGTCCTATATTGGAGTTGAGAAAGTCCTATATTGGAGTTTGGGATTCTCTGCCGTACATTTCATAAATTGATGTCGTTGCGAGCCGCCGCTCTCGGTTTTCGGCGGCGTGGCAATCTCCTTTTGAGAAGCAATCTCTTGTAAACAGGAGATTGCTACGGCACAAACCGCCTCGCAATGACATTTGTACGCTAGAGAAGTTTGGGGTAAAACAGCTGACTATCACTTCGAGTAAAATCAAGGCAAAGGGAAAAACAACCATGTCAATCACTCCGCAGGATTTCGTCAGCAAGTGGAAGCGTGCAGAAGCGCGCGAACGTCAATCGGTTCAGGAACATTTTATTGATCTGTGCGCGTTGGTCGGGCACGAAACGCCCATGCAGCAAGACCCATCGGGTACGCGCTTTGCGTTCGAGATGGGCGCGGCAAAGACCAGCGGCGGCTCGGGCTGGGCAGATGTGGCGAAGCTCGGCTTCTTTGGCTGGGAGTACAAATCTAAAGATGCAGATTTGGATAAGGCGTACGAGCAACTCCTCCGTTACAGGGATGCGCTTCAAAATCCGCCGCTGTTGATCGTTTCGGATATCAACAACATCATCATTCGGACGAATTACACGAACCTGCCCACGCGGACAATTGTCCTGACGCTCGATGACATTCTCTCCGCTGAGGGTTTGAAGACGCTCAAGACGGCTTTCTTCAATCCCGAACAACTCAAGCCGCAGGTGACCATTGAAAGCGTAACGCAGGAAGCCGCCAGGCAATTTTCGACGCTGGCGAATGTACTGCGCAAGTTCGGCGAGGAGCCGCAGGCGGTGGCGCATTTCCTGATCCGCTTGTTGTTCTGTTTGTTCTCCGAAGATATTGGCTTGCTGCCCGAAAAACTTTTCCCGCGTTTGTTACAACAGACCCGCCGCAACTCAAAGGACTTCGCCGAGGTGTTGAGCCAGTTATTCCGCGCCATGAACACGGGCGGATATTTCGGCGCGGATAAGATTTTGCATTTCAACGGCGGACTCTTCGACGATGACCATGTGCTGCAATTAGACAGCGATGCCATGGACATCATCAGCCAGATTGACGGGCTGGATTGGGGCGCGATCAAACCGTCGATCTTTGGCACCCTCTTCGAGCGCGGACTTGACCCGGCGAAGCGATCCGAACTCGGCGCACATTACACAGGCGAAGATGACATTGTCTTGATCGTGGAACCCGTGTTGATGGCTCCGCTGCGTGTTGAGTGGGGGGAGATAAAGGATGAATTAGGAAGGATGAAGGATGAGGAAAGAAAAGCAAAGGACAAGAAAAAGAAAGATTTGCAAAAGGAAATAAAAAGCAGGCTGCTGGCGTTTGCGGATAAGATCGCTTCGATAAAAGTTTTGGACCCCGCCTGCGGGAGCGGTAACTTTTTATATGTAGCTTTGCGTTTACTGCTGGACTTACAAAATGAAGTGCTGAACTTCTCGGATGAAATGGGCGCGGGCAAACCTTACATTACCGTGACGCCCGCACAACTGTACGGCATTGAGACCAACGAGTACGCGCACGAACTGGCGCAGATGACCATTCAAATTGGCTACATCCAATGGCTGAGAGATAACGGCTACGGCTTGCCGAGTGAACCGATCTTGAAGAAGTCAAATAATATTGTGAACATGGATGCTATCCTTGCTTACAAGACTTCCGCCAACCAGACTTCCGAAGTCTTTAAGACTTCGGAAGTCTTAGAGCCAACATGGCCCGAGGTGGACGTTATCATCGGCAACCCGCCGTTTTTGGGTGACCGAAAGATGAGGCAAGAACTTGGTAATGAATATACTGAAAATCTGCGGCAAGTTTACAAAGGACGTGTTAATGGTGTCGTTGATTTGGCATGTTATTGGTTTGAGAAAGCTAGAGCAATGGTCGAATCTGGTAAAGCAAAACGTGTTGGACTATTAGCAACTACAACTATTCGAAACGGTGCAAGTCGCCGAGTATTGGAAAACATTCAAGCAACAGGCAATATTTTTTGGGCTTACTCAGACCGTGATTGGACACTAGATGGAGCAACAGTACATGTATCAATGGTCGGATTCGATGATGGCAGTGAAAAGACACGTTCACTGAATGGACAAAAAGTATTAAGCATTAATTCAAATCTTACAACTGCACTTGACTTAACAAAAGCACAAACATTGCAGGAAAACTTAGATTTATCTTTTTCTGGCACTAAAAAATATGGCGCATTCGATATTGACCAAAATCTTGCTAAAGAATTTTTGCAGGACAAAGGTAATCCAAATAAAAGACCCAATAGTGATGTCGTAAAGCCTTGGGTTAATGGAATGGATATTGCTCGCGGCGGTCGAAATATGTGGATAGTTGATTTTGGCATAAATATGTCAATCGAAGATGCTTCACAATATGAAAAACCATTTGAATATGCAAAAAAGTATGTGAAACCTCAACGTGATAATGATCGTGATAAAGAAACCCGTGAAAAATGGTGGTTGTTTCAAAGACCGCGCCCAATTATGCGCCAAGCAATTTCAGAACTTCCACGTTATATAGCAACTCTTGCAGTATCAAAGCACAGAGTTTTCGTATGGTTAACGCATCCAACAATACCAGATCAACAATTAATTATTATTGCTCGCAATGACGATTATTTTTTCGGTATGCTACATTCCAGTGTTCACGAATTATGGTCGCGCAGAATGGGAACCCAACTGCGTGAAGCAGAAAGTGGCACACGATACACCCCAACCAACACCTTTGAAACGTTCCCCTTCCCGTGGGCGCCAAATCAAGAGCCAAAGGATGATCCGCGAGTGCAGGCAATTGGTCAAGCCGCGAAGGAATTGGTCGAGCAACGAGATCGGTGGCTGAGTGCGACCCCCTCCGCCCTAGCGGGCACCTCCCCCAAATCCGCAGAGGAGAAGACTGTTAAACCAACAGGCGG
>CAMCQT010000158.1 GCA_945877125.1 Candidatus Brevifilum fermentans
TTTTACTTTATGCTTCGGTTGAAACAATTTCAGTCTTCTCAACAAGTGACTTAATCAGCCTGTCAAAGACGGGGTCATTCAAAAAATGGTTGAACGCCAGCACCACCGCATTGGGCGCTTTCGCGCGGGCTGTTTTGGCAAGCCCCTTATGGACGATCACCAATTGTGCATCCGCTGGAATTTCACGGGCGGGCTTATGGAAAACGACAACATCCACAATTTGAGCGGCTTTCAATTTTTTCTTCAGAGAGTTTACGCTCATCAGACTGGACCCCATCCCAGCTTCACAGGCGAAAATGATGGTCTTAACTTGCTCGGCAGAAATTGACAATGGCATTTTACACTCTCCTTACAGAAATTTTTGACAGGTACGGCAGCGGGTATAATTATCCGCGGAGATGAGACTGCCGCACCTGTCAAATTCGATTCGACCTGTTTTACACAGTATCGCCTAAATTACCAAACCGAAATCATGACTCTACTCGTGATTTTTTACCAGAAGTTTAGTAATTTTATGAGACGTGCGATAGTTTTAGGCTAAACCAGGAACGGCACCAACAGTGGAGGTAGTCTCGTCTTCAGTCTCTTTTACGGGGTTGACACGCAAAATGAAAGCACCAACGAAGAAGGAAACAGCTGCGCCGATCAAGACACCGGTCAAAACCTGGAAGTGCTGTCCGGGCGGGATGACCGCGAGATAGGCAAAGATGGAACCAGGCGAAGGGGTGGCAACCAAGCCAGCGCCAGAAATCACGAACCACAAATCAGCAGCCATGCCGCCAGCGATCATGGCTAGAACCATAATCGGGTGAGCAAGCACGTAGGGGAAGTAAATTTCATGAATGCCGCCGAAGAAGTGGATGATCATGGAACCAGGAGCGGAATCCTTGAGCATACTGCCCTTCTTGCCAGCTAAGTAGAAGGCGATCAACAAACCCAAGCCGGGACCGGGATTGGTCTCAAGCAGGAAGTGGACAGCACGACCATTTTCCTGTGCAGCGATCACGCCCAGCGGAGCCAATACGCCATGATTGAGCGCATTGTTAAGGAACAGGATCTTGGCAGGTTCGATAATGATGGCAGCCAGAGGCAGAAGGCGGGCTTTCACCATCGCATCCACGGCGGCGCCAGCGGCATTGCTGAGGGCAACAACCACCGGTCCAATTGCCACATTGGCAATCATGATGAGGATGGTAGCCAAAATACCAGCCGAGAAGGTGTTGTAGAGCATTTCGAAGCCGACGGGAATTTTTTCTTCCAAAACTTCGTCGATCTTCTTCATGGACCAGCCGCCAAGCGGACCCATGATCATGGCGCCGAGCATCATGGGAATATCAGCTCCGACAATGACACCCATGGTTGCGGCTGCACCGACCACACCACCACGTACGCCGTGGACCATCTTACCGCCTGTGTAACCAATGAGCAGGGGCAGAAGGTAAACGATCATCGGACCAACCAACTTGGCAAATGTTTCGTTTGGAATCCAGCCTGTCGGGATAAAGAAGGCTGTGATCAAGCCCCAGGCAAGGAACGCGCCGATATTGGGAATGACCATGCCGGCTAAAAAGCCTCCGAACTGTTGTAACTTTTCTCGCATATTATTTCTCCTTGTAAAGATTTTTATTTGCCTGAAACTCAGGCCTTCATGAATTTTTGAAAGACTTTGGTCAAGCCTCTCACATTACAGGTAACGGTCGGAACGTTACCGGGTAACCAATGAAAAGACCGATCAGCTCAAAAATTGAGTGATGGTTTCAATATCTTCCGGCATAAGCAAGGGATGCACCTGGATCACCTTTGGGTTACTTGCATATTGCCGGGGCAGCGGAACGGTTGTAAGAATTAAGTCGGCTGAAGTGATAAGGTTTGGCGTGAGGTCGCGCAGAGAAATAACTTCAAGATTGCTAAGGTTGGGAAAACGGACATGCAAACGCGCCACCAAAAGTTGGGCAGTTGCCATTCCGCTTGGACAGATGACGATGACATGGTCGAAGCGGTAGGAACGGTTACGAATAAAAGCCGCCCGCAACAACACAACCAGATTATTAATTTCACTCTGTGGAAGATTTACACCCGTAAATTCATAGACCAACGCAGAAACTTCCTGCGCCACAATATGTTCCTTTTCGTATTGATCCGGCAGGCTGGCATTATTTAACGCCACAGGAAACCAAAGATTGAATCGCTGATGGAAACAGGCCGGAACAATATTATTCAGCAAGCCATTTTGCAATGTGCGGTCGTGTTTTATTTTTGAAATGCCAAATGCCTGGCTAATATGCTCCATCAGGCGCTCGCTCAAAGCAGAGAAATCACTTTCGCGTTCCAATTCCCCAGGGAAAATTTCATTACGCGGAGCAGCCATCATTTCCATGGCAACGCCTGCCATATCACCGGGACCCCAAATTGAGTTTGTCTCACGTCCCAGCCTTTTGGCAACATAGGATGCAACCAGCCACATCTTTGCAGATTGCAGGGATGCCAGCAATTTTTCATCTGCCTCAAGGTGATAACCGCACTGCACCCGCCTCGACATGATCGAAAAAACTAGCGCAAGGTGCAAAACTGCATCATCCGTAAAACGTCCACCCAATTGCTCCTCGGCTTTGGCGACAAGTCCAATAGCGCGGCGCATGTGCAAACTGGAAACAAAATCATTGACATGTTCAACCAACGGTAGGAGCTGGGCGTCATCCTGCAAATCAAATTTCAGCCCTTCTGCGTGCGTGATCTCTGTAATGGGGTCACCGCTAAACGGAGTTTCTCCCCACAATAATTCTGCCAACGCCTGCTGACAGTCATGCTCCGCCCCGCTGACCAGCGTACCAAAGTGCGGTTTGCGGATGAGTCGCATCTTTTGATCCTGCAACCACTTATCGATCTCATCCAGATCTTTCAAGATCGTCATGCGCGAAACTTGTGAAATTTGCTCCAGTTGAGTAAGGATAAACGGTTCTGTCCGTGTTAATAAAAACAACGCCAGTAATTGCTGACGTTGACTGACAGAAAGGACAATCTGTACTCCAGATTGAATATTAATTTTTTGAACCAATTCACGGGCGTGGTCTGAAGCGACCGGCACAACAAATCCGACACCCGGCAATACGGCTAAATCCTGATCGTGCTGTTTCAGCCAGACCTTAACTCCCTGCATGTTGTAGGTGACCTGTCGTGGAGTCAAATGAAGTATTTCAGCCAGTTCAACAGAACCGATTGGCCGATTTACATCAAGAATAACTCGAAGAATGTCTCGCTGACGGGTAGTAAGAGCTAACATTTTCTGTGCCAACCTTTTCATCAAAAATGAATTTTGACCAACTTACTTAGGTCTATTTTAGATTAATTTTTTATTAATGCCTGCCGATTTAGAGCACCTTTCGGCAAGCAACTAACGACAAAATTATACTATTTGTTTCAGAGAATCCAGTTTTAAGCGGATAAGTATGGAACAACCGAGAAAGCAAAAAGGTATCTGTCCTGAATTTGGAACAGATACCTTTTTGCTTTGAAAAAATCAACGGGATAAAAATTTTAGCGGGTTACTCTTCAGGCGCGTTGCGGACAATGTAAAGCGGTCTGCCCTTTGCTTCGTCATACAGACGTCCAATATACTCACCAAGAATCCCCAGCGAAATCAACTGTACACCGCCGAGGAACAACACCGCGATCAAGGTGGTGGCTTGACCAAAGAATGCGCCAGACCCCATCATACGCATGTAAATCACAATAGGAATTGCCAAAATAGAAATTCCTGCCGAGAAAAAACCAAAATAAGTGGCAACCTGCAACGGGAAATACGAAAAGCCCGTAATGGCATTCAACGCCAGTTTGAGCATCTTTCGGAATGGATATTTCGTCACACCTGCCACACGTGCCGCACGTTTATAAGTAACGCCGATCTGCGTGAACCCCACCCAGGCAGACATGCCGCGCGGAAAGCGATGTCGTTCCTTCATTTGCTTGAGCACATCCACAACTTTGCGATCCATCAAGCGGAAGTCACCCGTATCCACAGGGATTTTCACATCGGTGATGCTGTAGATCAAACGATAGAACATGGCGGCGGTGAATTTCTTGAACCAAGATTCGCCCTCGCGCTCACCGCGCACAGCATAAACGACCTCGTAGCCTTCCTTCCATTTTTTCGCCAGTTCCAGGATCACTTCCGGCGGGTCTTGCAAGTCGGCGTCAATGATGACGACGGCATCGCCGCGTGCGTAGTCCCAGCCGGCGGTGATGGCAACCTGATGCCCAAAGTTGCGGGCAAAGATAACAGGGCGCACAATTTTATCCACCTGCGCCAGCTCGCGGATCTTATCCGTGGAGCCATCTGTTGAGCCATCATCCACGAGGATAAGTTCCCACGGCTCGCCTGCGGAATCCATCACCTCTTTTACGCGGCGATACAATTCGGGAAGATTATCAATCTCATTATAAATAGGAGCGATGATCGAATAGGTGATTTTCATAAAGCGCGTTTCCGTTTCTCTTTTGCGGGAATTTTATTTTTCTGCTGCGGGGCTATCATTTCAGACGGGGATGCAAACTGCTTCTCATCCTCTGCGGCAAAGGGAGTCAATCCCAATACGCGGCGGCGCAGGTACTCCATAATTACAACAACAGAAGCCAAAAGTGGAACAACCAGCAAGGCTCCCATAATTCCTTCAAGGATCGTGGCGATCATAATGGCAATGAAGATCAACGCCTCATTCATGCGCAAACTGCGACCCATAATCATTGGCCGCAAAAAGAAATTCTTCAAACTAACCAACACCAGGTACGTCAGTCCGGCAATAACTGCCACCAAAAAATTTGAAAGCGGAATCCAACTGGAACCTTCCAGCAAAGCAACGCCTACGGCAAGCGCCGCCGCCAAAAACGGACCCACGTCTGGGATCAAGGTGAAGAAGCCCGCCAACACGCCCAATACCAATGCGCCAGGAATGCCCAGGATTAGCCAAGCCACCGTAAACACAACCCCAACCACCAGCATGAGAACGATCTGTCCGCGCAGATAAGCCATCCACACATTGCGAATGCGCCGGTACAACTCAAGCATGTCATAATGATAGGCTTCCGGCGCCAGATCAACCAGCCAGTCGCGCATGTGCGGCCATTCACTCATGAACAAATGCACACTGACCAGAATCACCAAAAGCCATAAGACATTGACTGACGTTGATTCAAGTAGGGCCAACGCCTCAGCAGGCAATGGCGTGAGAATTGATTCCTGCAACTGCCCAAAACTTTGTCCCAATTGCTCAAAATGGAATACCATGTTGCCGAATTGCACGGGCTGTGTAAGCAAAACGCTGATCTGGCGTGAAAGATCAAGAAGATCGCTGGCTACAATTTTTATTTCATCAAAAAAAATCGGCGTCAATGTGGCGGGCAAACCCACCAGCACAACCAATGAAGAAAAATATACAATATTCACTGCGGCTTTGCGCGAAAGTTTTGTGTTATTCGTCAACAGAGTCACAGCGGGACTGATCAAATATGCGGCGAATGCCGCGATGACCAACATCTTCATTGCTTCCCGCGCATAGATCAACAGGGCGATCACTGCAAAAAAAACAATGATCCCAGCCACATAACGGGAAGAAACACTCCACTGATTATTTTTCATAAAATTTTTTTCACAGCCTCTAAAGTAGGTTCGATGATCGGAGCAGGCTGGACGGCCTGCATGGCCGCGCGGATATCTTTGAGTCCACTGCCGGTATTCATCACCAGGATGGGGTCATCGCTGCGGACTACACCCGAGGCTGTTGCCTTGACCAGTCCGGCATAGGCGGTCGCTCCAGCAGGTTCGGGAAAGACTCCCATTTTGCCAAGTTCCGCAATCGCTTTGATGATCTCTTCATCAGATACGTTAATGTATGTGCCGCCTGTTTCCTTCGCGGCACGCACCGCACGCACTCCATCACGCGGCAAGTCGACACTGATGCTATCGGCAATGGTTGTTGCAGAGACGGGGGTGATGATCTCAGTATTTGCATGGAAGGCGTTGGAGATCGCCGCAGAGCCATCTGCCTGCACGCCGATGATGCGCGGCATGTTGGGAATCCATCCCAGGGCAAACAAATCTTTGAAGCCTTTATGGATGCCGGAAATAATATTGCCATCGCCCACCGAAACAAAAATTGTCAGCGGAGAATGACTATCCAGCGGGTTGCCCTTCTGGTGCCAGTCTTGATGCGCTTCCATCCACCATTCCCAAATTTCAAACGCGGCGGTCTTCTTGCCTTCCAAGGTAAATGGATTGTAGCCCGTGTTGCGGCAATACCAGCCAAATTCATTGGATGCTTTTACGGTGAGGTCAAACGCGTCGTCATACGAGCCATCGACCAAAATGACTTTCGCGCCGAAGATGAGCAATTGCGCCACCTTGGCCTGCGGAGCGGATTTGGGCGCAAAGATGATCGCCTTTTGTCCCACGGCGGCGGACATGCCTGCCAAGGCCGCGCCCGCATTGCCCGTGGAGGCAGTTACGACCACTTCGGCTTTGAGTTCGCGCGCGCGAGTCACGACGATTGCGCTGGCGCGGTCTTTGAACGAGGCGGTTGGGTTACGCGACTCGTCTTTGAGCCAGAGGTGCTTGAGCCCCAGTTTTTCAGCCAGTCGCGGCAGGGCAAAGACGGGCGTCCAGCCGGCGGCGTGCAAAGGCGTGGAATCTCCATCAGGTTCGCTGACAGGCAAAAGGGGCAGATACCGCCAAAGCGAGGATTCAGTCCGCGATGTTATATCCTCGGGATGGAATTTCTTTTTTATATATTCATAATCGGGAATGACATCGAGGTTGCCGCCGTCTTTCGGGCAAGTGTAGGTGACCTGACCAGGCAGGTATTCAGCGCCGCAAAGTGAACAACGATAGCCGGTAAATTTATTCATAATTATCTTTTTTCCTCGCCTGATTTTACCCGATATACAAGCGGAGAAGCCATGTCTCATCTGTGATGGGCGTGGCTTTCTCAAACTCAAAAGCTCTTAACACGAATGGCACGAATTTTCGAATAGCGCGAATAAATTCTCAAAAAATTCGAGGAATTCGCCCATTCGTGAAATTCGCGTTCAAAATACGCCATAAAAACAATTCCTTGTCGACCTACTTTGTGAAAGCCATATGTGATGGGGGCGTCAGAATCTTGGTATGTTTTCTTCAAACACGAAGGTCACAAAGGTCACGAAGGGAAACACCCCTTTGTATTTAATGGTTTCCCATTCTCCTTCTTACCAGGACAAAGGCAATGACAATAAATACAGCCAGGATGACAACAACATGGATCGGTGCAAGATATGGGCTGACAGTTGACTCTTGAGGCGGAAGCAAAATTTCAGTTGGTGTGGCAGCAGGCTCGGCTGTGGAAGAGATGGCGAGCAGCGGTCTTCCATTCATATTGAAAACAAAAAGCGCAATGGCGTGATATTCCTCGCTCTTCAAAACGCCGGGGCTTTGCGGGGGATGCGTGGACTGGAGATAATCAGACAGTCCTTGCAGGGAGGCGAATTGCGCCAGATGAGCTTCATTCACCACACTTGGGACAAGGGTTGGGATGGGAAATCCGAAGTCGTCCCGCCGCCCGGTGTGACAACCCCGCGCCCAGCAGTTTTGATGGTCTGCCTCCCATTCGCCGCGGAATTCGTCGGTCAGTCCCTGTCCCTTGTCACCATGACAGGGCATACACCAATGCCAATAGAGGTTTTGACCCAGCTCCAATTCGGTCGGGTTGGGCGGAAGCGGCGTCTCGACAAATGGATCATACGTGGGCGTGGCGGAGGCAAGCCCATGCTGTGCAATTGGCGGCTGGAATTGAAATGCGTAGATGCCGAACAAAGCAAGCAACAGAAGGAAGAAGAGGGCGGTTTTAGGCAGGGTTTTCATGTTGTCCTTTTCCAAATTATTCGAGCAATAAAACTCCCATTACTTACAAGTTGTAATTTCAACAAACGTGTTGGCAGAACCCTCTCCCGACAGATTGAAGGCAACCACGGTATAGGAATATTTACCCACCCCGGGAACAGCATCCAGAACAGTATCTGTGTTGGCGGGCAATTCTACAAGTAATCTGCTGTTGCGATAAATTCGATAGCCATCTTCATTGTTGGCGACGTCAATCCAGGACAAGCGGATTCTTCCCGCGCCAGCCTCACAACTGGACTTATAACTCAATTCGATGGGGCGCGGTGGCGGTGAATACGATCCCTTATCCACCCTGGTGATTAAGTTGAATTTCAAAAGGGAGGTTCCGTCCGTGCTTTGCAACTGCCATAACGCTTGAAATCCTCCCGTCTTTTCGGGGGCGACCATGTTGATGTTGACAATCGCGCTTTGACCGGGTGCGACGGTGCTTCCCTCCGCGACGACGGGATAGCTTGCCGATTGGGTCATTTGGTATCCTGATTTGAACACCACTACGTAGGAACTATCCCATGTGCAGGTGCCGCTATTTTGAAGTGTCCACGACATGCCGAAATGTTCATTGGGCGGGATGGGTTTGTTTTTGCCAAAGTCTGTAAAGTTATATGGGACATCGTCGCGCGTCCAAGCTGTGTTTAGCGCGGAATCCTTGCAGGCGGTGGGTGTGCCAACAATGGATGTGATCTGCGCCGCAGGAGGCTCCGCTGTGACGGATGGCACGGGCGTGGATGTGATGGCCTGCAAGGTTGGCATCGACGTGGATGTTGGCACAGGCAGCGGGGTTGCCTGCGGACTGCAAGCGGAAAGAATCATCAACATCCATCCGATATATTTGAATTTTTTCATTCGTGTTTTCCTTTGAAACGATTGTGGAGTAGATTATATCCCCACAGGAAAAACCGCCACGCAGAGATTCGTCCTTCAGCAATTCCCGGTATGGTTTTTATTCATCCACAGATTTGACAGATTACACAGATTAAAGAGAAAAATCTGCTAAATCTGCGCAATCTTTGGATAATATTTTTCATATCGGGAATTGCTGATCGTCCTTTTGCTCATTCAACGTTTTTCCTGTATACTTGCCCCTCATCAGCGGGGATATACCCTGCAAGAGAGATACCTACCTCATGACCCACACGACCCGAAGAATCATTTGTGACGCGGAAGAATTTACAAGTGCTCTTGTA
>CAMCQT010000159.1 GCA_945877125.1 Candidatus Brevifilum fermentans
GTGGAAGATAAATTCGGCGGCGCAAAGTTCAAGACCCCCGTTGGGCTGCTCGACATCCGCGTGGCAATGGCGGGAGAGTTGCTCAAAGCCGCCTACATCGGCGGCGATTTCTTCGCCGAAGAATCAGCCGTCGCCGAGATGGAAGCCGCGCTGCGCTGGCATTCGAGTCAAGCTGAAAAAGTATCCGCCGCGCTGGCGAAGGTTTATCAACGCCGCGAAAAAGATTTCAACGGGCTGCCCCTCGAAGCCATTCAGGAAACCATGCTGAAAGCCATCGGCAACGCCCAGCTTGTGGAAACGCGCGAAAACGCCAACCCCTATGACCCTGCCGCTTAATTCCGAAATCATTTTTCACACCCCTGGCTTTCGCGGCTACAAGACCGACGAACACAACAACCAGACAGCGGTGGAGGAATTTGTCTCGGTCAGCGTGACGGGCACAACCTGCGCCCTGCACTGCGAACACTGCGACACGAAAGTCCTGCGCGGCATGACCGACTTGCGCCGCTTCGACGGCTCGCTGTACGATGTATGCGAATCGCTGGCGGAGAACGGCACGCGTGGAGTTTTGATTTCAGGTGGAAGCGACCCACAGGGACGGGTTCCCCTGCTGCCGCACATCGCCGATTTGAAGCGCATCCGCCGCGACTTGGGGCTGGCTGTCCGCGTCCACGTGGGACTACCCGACGAAGAGACCTGCGCCGCCCTCGGCGAAGTGGACCTCGACGGCGCGATGATTGATGTCATCGGTCACCGCGACACCATCCGCGAGGTGTATCATCTCAACGCCGACCCCGAAGATTACGAAGACGCGCTCTCGTGGCTGGAAAAATACAAAGTGCCGATGGTGCCGCATATCATCCTCGGCTTGCACTACGGAAAAATGCTTGGTGAAGACCGCGCCCTGGAAATGATTCTGCGTCACCCGCCGAAGCTGCTGGCGCTGGTGGTGTTGATGTCCATCTCGAAGACCGCGATGGCAAACGTCACGCCGCCCTCGCTGGAGGAAATCGGCGCGTTCTTTCACAAGGCGCGCAAGGGACTCCCATCCACGCCTGTCATGTTGGGCTGTGCCCGTCCGATGGGAAAGATGAAAGTTGAGATTGACCGTCTGGCGGTGGACGCAGGCTTGAACGGCATAGCCTTCCCCGCCAATGGAATTGTCGAATACGCCCGCGCAGCAGGACTGCATCCGCAGTTTGTGAATGCCTGCTGTGGGGTGAATTGGTAAATTATGTTCACACCCTCACCCTAGCCCTCTCCCGAAGGGAGAGGGGACTCCCTTCCCCTTCGGCGCGCTTGCGCGAGGGCTGGGGTTGAGGGAGAACTCCGCATAACATGTTTATTTTTTATAGGAGTACATCATGGCAAAAGTAACCATTCCAGCAAGTGAGCAGGCAGAGCAATTTCAAATCAGCCCTGAATATGTCCGCATTAGCATGGCGGCGGCAATTCAACTTGGATTGAAGCCAGGTCGCATTGAACGCGCGGTTTGTGATTGCATCAACCTGTTGCAAAATTATCCTGAAGGCTGTTATGCCAACTGCACCTACTGCGGACTGGCGCGTGAACGTCCTGGCTTGCCTGAAGATAACACCTTCATCCGCGTGGGCTGGCCCCTGTATTCGACGGATTTAATCGCTGAAAAAATCGCCGAGCGCGAAGCCAAAACAGAAGTCGGTCGCGTCTGCGTTTCGCAGGTACAAGACCACCGCGCCAATGACGATATGATGGACATCATCCGTCGCGTGCGGGCGAAAGCCCCGCAGGTTCCGATTGCGGCATTGGTCAGCGCGACGTTGCTCAATGAAGCCAAACTGCTGGAAATCCAAGCAGCAGGCGTGGACATCATCGGCATTGGGCTGGATGGCGCAACCGAGGAAATCTTCGACGAGGCGCGCGGAAAAAAGACTCGTGGTCCGCACAAATGGGATTATCACTGGGAAATTATCCGCATGGCACGCAAAATGTTTGGTCCGATGAATGTCAATTGCCATGTCATTGTGGGACTTGGCGAAACGGACCGAGACCTGTTCAACCTGTTTTTCCAACTGCGAAGCGAGCAAATTGCGGGTTATTTATTTGCATTCAATCCCGAGCCTGGCACTGCCACCCAGGATGTTCCGCGCCAGCCGATTCACCGTCACCGCCGCGTACAACTGGTCAAGTATTTGATTGAAAATTACGAACTCTCGCCCGCCGCCATCACATACGATGAAAATGGCGGACTTGCCAAATTGGACGCGCCCGACACCATGCTGACCGAAGCCATTAACTCAGGCTTGCCGTTTATGACCAATGGTTGTCCCGACCGACATGGCGTGATGGCTTGCAATCGTCCGTACGGCTCGTACCGCCCGAGCGAGGAATACCGCGATTATCCGTTTGTGCCGAATGAAGATGATGTGACCATCATCCGCGAGCAAATGCGGCTGGATGAGGTTTGGGCGCAGTAGATATAGTAGACCTGACAGGTTTCAAAAAATCGCCTCGTTAAAGTGATGATTTGTGGAAACCTGTCAGGTCTTTTAGTTTATGATATGAAACCAATCCGACTCATCAACTTGGGCGCTGTGCCGTCGTGGCAGACGCAGGCGGTGTATCACGCCCTCGCCAAACGCATGGATGACGACGCGCAGGATACGATTGTCATTTGCCAGCCAACAGAGCCGTATCTCTGCCTCGGCTATCACCAAATTTTTGAAAGTATCTTCGACCCCGCCGAATGTGTTCGGCGGGGTTTGCCTGTCTATCGGCGGCGACTAGGCGGCGGCGCGACCTATCTCGATAAAAATCAAGTTTTTTATCAGTGCATTTTTCATCACACGCATGTTCCCGCCATGCTTAAAGATATTTTCGCCTTCGCGCTCGATGCGCCCGTTGCCGCCCTGCGCGGATTGGGTTTGAACGCCAACCTGCACGACATCAACGAAATCGAAATCAACGGCAAGCGGATTGCCGGCACGGGCGGCGGACGAATCGGCGACGCGACGGTTGTGGTCGGCAACGTCCTCTTTGACTTCGATTACGAAGCCATGACGGCGGTTTGGCAAACTCCCTGGACATCCTTTCGCCAACTGGCACAGCAGGCATTGCGCCAGCAGATTGTGACCATCAAAGATTTGGCGCTGAATCTCAGCATGGATCAAATGGCTGATTTATTGATTGCGGCGTACGCCAATTCAATGAAACGTCCGCTGGAAGTGGGAACGCTGACCCCCGCAGAGATTCAAGCCGCCGAAGAGGAAGCCCGTGAGATGACTTCCACCGAAGCGCTGTCCCTGCATAAAGTTGATTCTGCGCCCGAGCCGATGCGGACGCTGAAAATTTCAGCGCGGGCATTCATCCGCCACGATGAAGTCCGCGTGGATAATTATGCTGTGCAGGGAAGTTTCTGGCTTTCTGAAGATGTAATTCAATCCGCTATTTTGCAATCTAATCCTGAGCGGGACTGGGATTTTGTTGTCCAGAAGCTGCCCGGTACATCTTTCAAGGATTGGAAGCAAAATCTTTTCCTTTGTGTTTCTTCGTGACTTTTGCGATTGAATTGCTTTTGATTTTTTTCAAGCTTGGTAAAACTGATGGGGGTACTTTGCCTTGAGCTTTGCAACTGATAACTCCTACTCGGTTGGCATCATCAGACAACTGGTCATCATAAAGAAGCTAAAGATGAAACTGCAAGCCAAACAGCCACCCCAAAAGAACGGCGTGGCACTGACCGTAATTATGCCAGACAGAATTAGATATGGAACCAGTACCAATCCAACTTATCGGCAGCGTGGGCGTCATCACCAAAGACTTTGCCGAGGATGGCGAGGTTATAGGAATATTGTTCGGACGTCTCGAAGTCAATATAAATGACGCGAATGTCGATGGGCGCGCCGACACGCCCAAGGTAGCTACGTGGCGATATTTTTCAACCACTTCTGTGTTTCTTTCGGATGCCTAAAGTGTATGATTTTCAAATGTGCGTTTTCAGGTGATCCAAAAAGCATGGGGTATTCACGTTTGCGCCGCCAGTAGGTTTTGAACAGCCAGCCGAATAACGACTCGTCCGACCATAATTTCAAGTGCCCCCAAAATTTTTCGCGGTTGCCGTTCCACAACTCCTCCTGCGTGATTGCACGTTGGATGGTGCGTTTGAGCAGACGCCAGAAGACGATGTGAAAGGGGTAATCCAGCCAGATGACCACCTCGGCATTTTCCCAAATCAAATCGCGGACAAGGCGATAATTCCCTGCCACCACCCATGCTTCCGCGCGAATTGCCTCTTCAACGCGGGCGAGAAAATAAAACGGCTCGGCGGGCGTCCAGTTTGGTTCCCAATAAAATGAATCCAGTTCGATGTAGTCCCCGCCGATTTTTTGGGCGAGTTGACATGCCAGCGTGGATTTGCCCGAACTGGTTGTGCCGACGACGACAATTTTTTTGCTGGGGAAATGTGAAGGCATGGGGGAACTCCCGCTTATGAATCAAAAGATTAGCCAGATTGTGCAACCCCGTTCATATAATCTTGTCGAAATTTTTCGTGAAATGGCGCTGAGTTGAGACATTTCCTGGCTGGTAAGGCGGATCATGGCGCGCTGTTCGGCGGGCTGCTCCAGCACATGCTCCACGAACAGGATAATTTTTTCACTGCACGAGATTGGCTTGGATTGAATCAAGTCCATGATAGCCTGATTGAATGAACAGGCTTTTTGCTGTTTCCAGAATTTGTTCGCGTAAACCAATCTCGGGAGTAATCATAAACTTATTGTAACCTCTTAATATCCTATGTCGATTAGACCTCTTGCAAAAGTCCATTTTTCCACAGCCCCCAGGGTGATAAGGTCACAGAGAAAAAAAGAGTTTTAAGAGGTTTTCCTCAAAGGTCTCTGTGTACTCTGTGGCTACTTATGCAAGAGGTCAATTCTTTGCTCCTGTGCCAAAACTGTCTTCCTGCCTGAAATAAAAATCTGTTTGCGGTAGAATCTATTCCGGCTTCACTCATGCAGCGAATTTCACCTTACGTCCTCCGTACCAAGATCATTCCTCCTCCCCGCAGCGCGCGGACTTTATCCCGTCCGCGCGTGATGGACTCTTTGCGCGAGTCGCTCGACTATCGCCTCACGATCTTGCAGGCGGGCGCAGGCTACGGAAAAAGCACCGCACTCGCAGAACTTGCCTCAGAAATCCATCCATTAATTTGGTATCAAGTTCACGAGGAAGATAGCGACCCGCTGGTCTTTCTTCTGCATTTATTTCATGCCACGCGTGAAGCCTTGCCCGAAACGCCCGACCTGCCCATTTCCGATCTCGAAGCATGGGATGGCACGCAAGGCATCCTTCCCTGGCGCGGAATCCTCGACCAATTTCTCAACGCATTAAGCGAACACATTTCACAACCCATTTTATTTGTCTTGGATGACGCGCACATCGTCATCGAGAATGGCGAGGTCGCGCATATTCTCGACCGCTTGATCGGGCTTGCGCCCGCTTCTCTGCACATCCTGCTTTCGGGGCGTCCCACCATCAGCCTGCCCAATCTTGCCCGCTGGCGTTCTCAAGGCGAAGTGTTGATGCTCGATCAGGCGGCGCTGACTTTTACCGTTCCTGAAATCGCATCGCTTTTTACAAGTCATTACAAACTTGAACTCACCAGTGAAGAAGTCGAATCCCTGCTGACGTATACCGAAGGCTGGGCAATTGCTTTGCAACTCATCTGGCAAAGTATCCGCAGTCAAGCCTCGTCCACTTTGGAATTTCCTTTGCGCTGGCAGGCGGGTTCGCTTGAATCTCTTTTCGATGTTTTGGCGCGCGAAGTCTTTTCACATCACCCCACAGACATCCGCGACTTTTTATTAATCACCTCCATTTTGCGCGACCTTGCGCCCGAAGCCTGCGATGAACTCCGCAAGGCGACGGGAAATCCGTCAGCCGACTCAGCATCCATGCTCGCCTATTTGCGCCGACAAGATCTCTTCGTCGTTGAAACCGCCGAAGGCACGCTGCGCTATCATCACATCTTCCATAATTTTTTGCGCCAGCAATCCACGCCAGATCAACGCCTGCAATGGCATCGCGCCGCGGCTCATTATTTCATCCAACAAAAAAATCCTGAGTCCGCCATTTATCACTTGCTCGAAGCACAAGCCTGGGATGAAGTGGCAGATTTGCTGGATGTCTACTCCACAGCTCTACTTTCCAGCGGGCGGTTGGATACGCTGACGACGTACATCGCATCTTTGCCACCCCTCAGCCTGCATCAACATCCCATGCTTGTTTTTACGCTGGGAGAGTTAGCCCGCCTGCACTCGCGCTTCGACGAAGCACAGGGTTGGTATCGTCAGGCTGAAACCATCTGGCGCGCCCGCGGACAGCAGGACGGCATCGCCCGCGCCCTGCGTGGACAAGCCCGTGTTTATCTCGACACCGTCAATCCATCAGAAGCGGAAAAACTGCTCGAAGAAGCCATCCGCTTAAGTGACGGCTTTGAAGACCGCGAAGCACAAGTCCGCTTGTTTGAATTGCTCGCCGAAAACAAACTTAACTCAGGTCACGTCGAAGAAGCCGAACACCTGCGCCAACGCGCCGAAGATTTGCGGCTCGAAGGTCCATCCAATGACCAATTCCTTTTCCGCGTTTGGCTCCGCACTGGCAGACTCAACGAAGCCCGCCGTGGACTTGAGGAACGGGCAGAAGCCGAAAAGCAGCAACCCGTCCAAACTCCGCGCGCGCACCGTGAGACCAATCTCATCCTCTCGTTGATCTATTCCTTTCAAGGCTTGGGCGACCGCGCCTACGAATCTGCGCTCGAAGGCACACGCCGCGGAGACGACCTGAAATCTCCCTTCGTCACGGGTGTTGGTTACATGCGCCAGGGACATGCGCTCATGTTGGCGAGCGTTCCCGATTACGCACTTGCCCGCACACAATTTGAAAAGACCATTGACATCAGCCGCACGTTAAATGTGGCGCGTCTGCTGGTTGAATCTAACTGGGGGCTGTGCCGCGCCTGCGGGTATCAAGGTGACCTGACTCTCGCACAAAGCCACGCGCAACAAGCCATCGAAATTGCCAATCAGGCGGGCGATGAATGGATCGCATCGCTCACGCGTTTAACGATGGGCGCGAGTCTCATGCTGGCATCCCGTTACGAAGCCGCCGAGGAATGGCTCAACCGCGCCGTGCTTGGTTTTCAAGAATGCAGTGACCCGTTCGGACGCACTGCGGCGCGCTTGTGGTTGTGCTACGGCTGGCATAAACAAAAACAATCTGAACGCATTGAACGTGTTTTGCCCGAAGTGCTTGCGGCATGTCGTGAAGGCGATTACGGTTTTCTCTTCACGAGTCCGTCGTTGCTCGGCGCGCCTGATGAACGCATCTTCACGCCGCTATTGGTGATTGCCCGCGACCAAAACTGGGAGGACGCATACGCCGTCCGTTTGTTGGAGTCGCTTGGGTTGGCGCGGGTGCAGAGTCACCCTGGGTTTAGGCTCACTGTCGAGACGCTGGGCAACTTTCAGGTTAAGAGGGGCGGCGAGGTCATTCCTCCCAATGGCTGGCGGCGCGAGAAATCCCGTCAACTATTTCAACTGCTCATTTCCTATCGCCACTCCCCGCTTGACCGCGACCAAATTTGTGAGCATCTTTGGCCCGAAGCCGACCTTGCCACAGCGCAGCGCAATTTCAAGATCACATTGAACACGCTCTACCAAGTGCTTGAACCTGAGCGCGATTCGGGGAGCGACTCAGCGTTTATCGTGCGCGACGGGACGACCTACACCCTGCGCCTCCACGCCGACCTGTGGCTTGATTCTGAACAATTTGCATCCGCCGCCCGCAAGGGATTCAAAACCAATTCCGCCGCGCCTTTGGAAAAGGCGATGGATTTATATCGCGGCGAATACCTGCCCGACTCGTTGTACGAAACCTGGGCAGCCGAGGAACGCGAGCGGCTTTCGGCGATGTTCCTCGAAGCCGCCGATAAACTCTGCGATCTCTACATCCAAAACAGAAAATACACCGAAGCCATTGAACTATGTCAGCGGGTACTCGCCAAAGATAATTGCTGGGAACGCGCCTACCGCCATTTGATGACCGCGTATAATTATTTAGGGGATCGCGGTCAACTGGCGCGGACCTACCAGCGCTGCCTGCAAACCTTGCAGGACGAACTCGATGTCTCGCCTTCGCAGGAGACACAGGAACTTTATAAGAAATTGGTTCGCACATAAATTTTATAGGGCAGGTTGAAAGCCTGCCCTTTTTATTTAACTCACCTTATGCAGCGACGCGTTCCACGTGCTGCGACCCGCACGGCGGTAAACCGCCGTGCTATTCTACGAAGCCCGCTAAAGCGGACTCAAGGCAGGATTGGTGCAGAAAAAACTATGCAGAATCTTTTTGTGTAAGGTGAGTTATTCAACTTACGCAAAGCCATGCCATCCCTTCGGGATTGAAATCTCTTGCCAGCCCGCCTGCCTTTCACTACCCGCTACCCACCACCAACTATTCACTGTCCACTGTTTGTAACCCCCTTGTTACCACCCTCTGATATTTTATAAGCATGGACACTCCTACTCTGCCGCTGATATCATCTTTCATCATCCGTTTTGTGATGGAAGAATTGTCGGCAGAAAAGCCTGCCTACCACGGCACGATCCGCCATATCCAAAGCGCGGAAGAAATCAACTTCAACGAGTGGCGCGAAGCAACAGAATTCATGCACCGCTTTGTCCAACTGGATGAATTACAACCTCCATCCTCTTTAGACTCCCCAATTACTAATCCCTAATTACCAATCTCCAAAAACAGAAGGTATCATGCGCAACGTACAAATTCTCAGCACCGGAAGTTATGTTCCAGAACGAGTAGTGACCAACGCCGAAGTGGATGCCCTGATGGGTGCATCCACTAGCGAGTGGCTTGTGGAAAATGTCGGCATTAA
>CAMCQT010000160.1 GCA_945877125.1 Candidatus Brevifilum fermentans
GGCAAAACCCCAGACTCCTTCGAGGGCAAAGAACTCACCGCCGATAGTAACTATCACTCACTGAACAGTCTGATGGTCTGCAAAGAGGAAAAGGTGGACGCGTACATTCCCGATATCCAATTCCGTAAACGCGATCCGCGCTTTGCCGAGCAGGAGCGTTTCAAAGATATGAAGAAAGCTGATGCCAAGTCGAGTCCTTTCAACGCGGCTGATTTTTCTTATGATGAAAGCAAGCGTGTCTATCTCTGTCCAAACGGAAAAGAATTGAAGTGTCATGCGCGCAACCAGGTCAACCGTCACCGCACGTATGATGTCTATCACGCCCGCACCGAAGACTGTACCATCTGTCCGCTGCGCTCGCCCTGTTTGACCAAGTCGGACACTTCGCGCAGGTATCTTTCCATTCAGGTCGATACCGGCCAGCCGAACTTGATCGATCTGATGAAAGCCAAGATCGACAGCGAGCAGGGCAAGAAAATCTATGCGCGACGGTTGGCAATTGTCGAGCCGGTCTTTGCTAACATCTGTGTGCATAAGCATATGGACCGCTTCACCCTACGCTCCAAGCGTAAAGTGGATGTACAATGGACATTGTTTGCTCTGGTTCACAATATCGGCAAGATCCACGTCTTCGGGGCGCTGATCTAAGCCTAGTTTGAGCCTGTTCACCCCACTCCACCGCTGCCTGCGGGGCTTGACCGATGACAGTCTCAATCTTTACTCTCAATATTCGTTTTTTCGACAGTCTCGTTGGGCGGATAAACAAAAGCAATAGCGATTGACCAAAAAATAAAGCCTGTATATACTAAACTATGACATAAAGTATTCAAGAGGCTCAAAATGGAACGCACAGAAATTATCAAATATGAAGATTTAACAACGCGAATACCTGCAAAAGAATTATCAACGCTATTAAAAGTCAGTAGTTCCTTAGCTTCCACCATGGATTTAATCGAGGTTTTGCAAATAGCAATTGAGAATACTTCCGGTATGCTTGATTTGGAAACTGGCGCGATTTATACTTTTGAAAACGGTGAGTTATTTTTGGGGGCAACTACCCCGCCATTATCTCCTCAATTCCCGGATGAGCTTCGATTTGCAAAGCTCTGTGACCATCCACATATAAACAATGTTGTTTCAACGAAAGCTCCCGTTTATCTCGAAGATGCAAGACTTGCTCCCCTCTCAATCGCCGAAAAAATTGTTGTTGATTCGCGCCATCTTGTATCAGTCCTCTATTTTCCGCTGTTGCTGAAGGAAGAAGTGATTGGCGTTTTCATTGTTGGGACAACCAGTAAAACCCGATCGTTTACAAACAACGAGATTGACTTATGCTATATTTTATCTTTCCAGGTATCACTTGCAATCGCTAATGCGTTATTGTATAAAAAAGCCCAACAGTCTATCGCGGACCTGAGCCGGGCGTATGACACAACACTTGAAGGATGGTCTCGTGTACTTGATATGCGAGACCATGTGACAGAAGAGCACACCCTTCGTGTTGTGGACCTCACTGTTGCCTTAGCAAGCAGGATGGGCATTCCCGATTCTGATCTTGGGCACATTCGGAGAGGCGCGCTTATACATGATATCGGAAAGATGGGTATTCCTGATGCAATTTTACAAAAACCGGGTGTATTATCCGATACTGAGCAGAAAATCATGCAAACACATCCCGAAAAAGCCCGTCAGATTCTTTCGCAAATTGACTATCTCACTCCTGCCATGGATATCCCATATTGTCATCATGAAAAGTGGGACGGAACCGGCTATCCTCGCAAACTTATAGGAGAAGAGATTCCATTAGTCGCACGAATTTTCGCTGTTATAGATGTCTTTGATGCCCTTACGTCAGATCGTCCTTATCGCAAAGCATGGAAGAAAGAAGAGGCTCTGGTTTATATAAAAAATCAATCAGGTAAACACTTTTATTCAGAAGCAGTGAAGGCTTTTCTTGAAATGGTTGAGGAGTGAGTTCGAAGAAAGACTCGGGTGTATGGAGTACCCCGCCCAACAAAGCGTGCTCAGAAACCAAGTCATCATGAGCGCGTATCGTGCAAAAACCTCAACCGACAGAAAATAGGGCTAAAAAGGTATAAAACCGACCACTGTTGAACCCAAGAATGGTTTTCGAAAACGGTGAATTATGGGAATTCAACTGAAAAAGAATGCTCAGATTGGCAATGAGACGCGCAAAAACACAAAAGATGGTTTTTTTTATGAAGGGGGTAACGAGCAGGAGAACTCAAGTAGCAGGAAGAGCAAGGAGAGTGGGAGCACGATAGTAATTGTGGATGATGCCACCCAGGACATTTCTACATTGTATGGTTCCACTTGAAGGTCTTTCTTGGGGCATGATATCTGCCGCTCTGGACAAACCCAATGGCCGCCTTGAAGGACGAAGTTGATAGCCGATTATTTAATTTTCTTTTCTCTAAGTTGCCGCTTGAATACGATGCTCAACAGGAGACCATTGATGATCAACACCAGCCAATTGATGGAAATGACAGCCACTTCAAAACGATCCTGTCGATCCAGCCCATAATTGATCGAGATCAGGGTCAGGGAAAGGACAGTCAGGAGAAAGCTGATGATAAATGTCCAGCGGACAGCAGCTTCCAAGCGGTTCTTTTTAATAAATACAGGCGCCATGAATAGGAAGGAGAGACTCATCAACAGGTAGCCCAATTCCTCCAGAACAATAAAGACACCATGCGCGTTGTATTGGGTCAACAAGGTGATCCCTTCCGTTTCCCCGCTCATCAGACTGATCGGGACGACCGAGAACTGCACAAAATAATCGCCCACCAGAACCATTGTCGCCAGGAGCGCGAATGACAGCCCGATCTGGCTGAAGATCTTCCTTTGGTTGGAAGCGTACACATGAATGGAAACCATCAGCACCAGATAGGATAGCGTTAGGATGATCGCAAGCGGCATCCAGAGATAGTCCTTCGGAAATTGCGACAAGGTGTTCAAGTACGGATATTCGATGCAGAGATCGCCACAGTTCGCTCCAGAGATGGGAATGGCGGTGATTGCAAAGCCGAACGTTACCACCGTCATGATCACAGTGAAGATCGCTGTATAGAACCCAACCAAGTGGGAAATCGTTTGTTCAGAGCCGTTATCGGAAACATTTGCAGTTGCCATCTTTCCTCTTTTCTGTTTTGTGCTCACTGACCGCGGGCGCGGATATATTCGCTGACATCCACGTTGTAGGCTGTTTCTTCCAGCATGAAGAATGCCCAGGGACTGCCCTGATCCAGCCAGGTTGCGGAACCGACCGCGCTGATCTTCATGTCAGGCAGAGTGTTTCCAGGTTCATTGCGTGTGATCCACAAGATCTTGGATTTTCCCTCACCAGCGTCGCGGTAGCGCATGGCTTCCATCGTGTCGATCAAACCGGTTTGTGGATTGAAACGCACGACAAAATTCTCGACTTGATCTTCGAACGGCACGAACAACAAAGCGGTGTTCTCGTCCACCGCCTCCCAGCGGACCCGGGAATCGGTCAGCCAGATCGAGGGAAACCACCCTGCCTCTGCCCAGACCGCCAGATTCGCACCCTGATTGGTGTTTGGATCGTCATAGAATGTACCCATTGGACTCTCAAAGAAACTCTCGCCGTCCAGATAGCCTTCGTTTACTTTCAGGAAAGGCAATCCGAAAAAGGTCGCCTCAATATAGTGGCGGTAATCCTTTCCCGCATTATGGACAAAGACAAAACGAGCAGGGAGCCAGACGCCAAATGGACGAATCCGTCCGCGCCCGATGAACACTGCGGTCTCGATCACGGGAATCTGATCACCGTACACGGTGCGATAAAAGCGCTCAACGGGTGCAGGCAAGCCACTTGGAATTGGAATTGTTTTCGGGTCCGTTTTTGGAAGCGCGGGCATGACAAAAGACTTGGGCTGAATATTCAATCCGATCCAACCAAGCAGAATCAGTATTACAAGAATCGCAACAAGGATATATAGGATTTTCATTTTTTCTCTTTATGACAGGAACGGTTAGCTGTCATCCCGGGAAGTTCCCAAACGAAACAAACGAATGGTGAACATGACCATCCATGCCAGGAGCAGCAGTCCTCCCGGCATGGCAATCGTCATTGCCATGTTCTTGACGGTTGGCGCAAAGGTGACCAACAGGACATAGACCAGCATCAAGACGTTGCCAAGGATGCCGACATAAGCATTCGCCTTGCTGAACACGTTTCCCTGCAGCATGACAAAGGAAAAGACCAATGCGGAAAGGGTCGGCAGGAGGAAACTAAAGAACACACCCAGACCGCCATGTTCGCCGCGGACCAGCATGGCTTCGCCAGCGGCAGCAAGCAGAGCCTTTTGCGTTTCGTCTGCAAGGGCATACTTCCTGCTTAATTCCAACATCGGGAGTGCGGTGTTGTTGGATACAAAGATGGCAGTGCCGAGTAGAAAGATGATGAGCGCAAGTAGGGTATATGGCTTGTTCGATTTGCGAAGAGCGGCATATAACGCGAAATAGACGGGAATCGAAATCAACTGATTGACTGTATTCAACAGGTCAAGGTTGTACAAGCCCAACCAAGTATTCTGTTGAAATTGAGCGAAGCGCTCTACCGCTGTTTGCGGGAGTTCGGACAGGTTGCCCCCTGTGGATGAACCGATAAAAATATCTGCCACAACCGCAATCAAAGAAAGGATGGCGGCGATCCCGCCGAGGGTGTACATGCTTTTCCATTGACGAGCTTGTTCATTATCGGACATCGTTGTTCTCCTATTATTGCGCCAGCAATGGCTTTAATTCCTCTGCCCATTTATGAATGGCATCCCAATCGCGATGGTCGCCTTCCTTCCAAACGCCAAAGAGTACGCTCAAACGGAACTTCAGGCGGTCACTGAAAGAGGGGATTTTGCGAATGTCTAACCCGCCTGCAAACAAACCTTCACTCACGGGTCTCACCAACGCGCGGACAGGATCCAGCCATGAGGACACATGACTGCGGTATTGCCCGCCGTTCTTCATGGTCAGCGTCATGCAAACTAAGAATGAGGCAAACGGTTTGTGCTTCAACTCGGCTTGATGTCCGCGTACAAACTGCATTGCTTCGGGCAGCCATGCCCCGCCATTGACTGCGCTGCCCGCGACTACAGCATCATACGGGGACAAGTCTTTGACATTTCGCATCGGCAACACATCCACCTTTGCGCCGTTTTCAGCGAGAGTCTTGCCAATCGCTTCTGCCACTCCCACTGTCCAGCCGGTGTTACTGGCATAGGTTACGAGAACCTTAACTGTCATGTTTTCCGCCTATCAAGCGTAATATTTTCGCACGGATGGAACCAATGCGAAGAGGAGAATCAATATTCCATTGACCGCCGTGACGTATTGAATCGGCCATTCGAAACCGATCATGATTCCTTCAACCGCCAACCAAATCGCCAGGACAACGCCGAGTGCGACCGTTCCCGTCCATGCCCAATGATGATTGTTCCAGCGCGTGATGGCGTCAGCCCACTTCCAGGTGGGGCGGGCGAGCAGGGCATAGGTCAGGAAGAGAGGCGCAACACCCATTACAAAGAGAAGGAATAGCCCAGGCAGGGTGTAATCGGGCACAGGGAGCAACGGCAGAATTTCAGCCATCTGAAGCGAATTCCCCGACGGGTCGGTCAGCATGGCGACCCCACCATACAGTCCTCCCAATGCGAGAAAGACAAGCGAGAGGATAAGCAGCCAAAGAGCGACGGGGCGTTTCATGTTGTTGACCTCATGTTGTTATAGAATAGCACGCTTGCAATCAAGCCGAGTGCGGTCAGCGTACCCCAGAGCGGGAGTTCGCTGGATTGCGTGATCCCTGCATTTACAACGAGGACCGAGTTTACAGCAAGGACAAGTGTGTAGAGGGGACCCTTCACGCTGAGAATCCCTGCAATGACATATCCCCACGGCTGGCGTTTCATCAACCAGAGTGCGCCGAGAATGAGCCAGGGAATTAGCAGGGTCAGGTCGAGGGCAAAGACCACATTGGTGGGATGTCCACTCATCGTCACGATGGCGGGAACGTTGTCAGTGGCGATAAAGCCAATGGACTGGATCAGGTACACCAGTCCAAGCCCTGAAGCGACGAAGATGAAGTAGCCACCGATCCACTTGACGGGCGCATCCTTCCTGAACTGTTGGCTGATCCCGTCTGCGTCGAGTTTTATCAACCCGAAGATCAAGGCAAAGATCGAAAGCGCGAGCAGTGCGGCATAGAGGAGGAAGAACCAATTGAACGCTGCGCCAAATAGATAGAAGGCGTAGTTGTAGAGCATGTAATCCAACGCGCCCATCCAGATGAGTTGTGCTTTTAATGAGCCGCGATTGGAAAAGATCATCGCCGCGATGAGGATAGGAACTGCAAGAAGGAGCGTTATTGCGTCGTTGCCAAGCCAGGTGGTGGTGACAAAAGCATTATCGCGGTACAAGCCGTCGAGCAGGAGTCCGCCTGCAGAGGCGATGGTCGCGAGGATGGCGATGAAGATGGAGAGGATGGTAATGTGCCGTGGCATTATGAATTTTGTACCCTTCGTTGTTTCTTATCGTACTTGTTGGCGAGCCAGATGAGTACCCACATCAAAGCAAGGACTTCAATGAAGCCCAGACTGGCGAGAAGCGGCAGGGAAAGGCCGTCTTTGATCAAGGTGACAAGTTGACCCATCGGCTGGAAGACGGGCCAGAGCATAAAGACGCTTTTCGTGAGTCGGAAAGCGACTGCGTACATCATGCCGATGAAAAATAGAAAAACCATTTCGCTGGCGGGCATGCCGTAGCCGATGTGATAGAGCGAGTAAAGGATCGAGCCGATCACGATGGCGGGGATGAGCCCGAAACATTCTTCGAGGCGGAGCAGAACCCAGCCGCGCCAGAAGATGGCTTCAAAAAAGCCGATGGCAAGGGCAAGCGCGACCAGCGGGAGGAGACTATCCCACGCGGGGATTTCCAGGTCGCGATACGCACCGATGAATTGCAATGTGGCAAATGCCAGTTGCAGGATAACGCTCAGGGCGAGCCGCTCCCGCGTCAGTCCGAGGTCTGAGACGGGGCGTTTGCGGACGACCACCGTCCAATAGAGAGGAATCCCGATCCCGAAAATGGTCGCGCCAAGAACAGCGTATAGTCCGAAGTAAGCCATGCCACCCGCCACTTCCGAGCCGACGAGGAAGGTCGCGGCATAGAGCGTGGTCACAACGAGAACCCAAGAAACGACGATGGCAAGTAGATCTTTGCTGGGTTGCCAACGAAACGCGAAGATGGTTTTCATGGTTTCCAATCCTCCAGTTCAAACCTTCGATTTTGGTCGAATCATCTCCCAAAGCGAACGGTCGAAATCGTGTTTGAATAAATGGATTTCGGCGACGATCAATCCCAGCCAGGGAAGCTGCACCCAATCGAGCGGCGCCATGCTCACCAAAAAGAGCATGGTTCCAAGCAAGCCGATCTTGACGGACTTGTGTTTGTGCAGGAGCAACAGTCCCATCGTAATTTCGAACGCCATCAGCAAAAGACCGAACAGAAAGGGACTAATGCTGATGACGCTCATGGTGAGCGTGCGATAGAAAGGAATCAGAGCACCGTTGGCGTAATCTATGTACGCTTGCGGGTTGCCAAACGTGAACGAGCCGTTGACACCAAGCGCCATGACAAGGAAGAAAATCCCGAGGAAGATTCGTCCCGCATTGGGTTTGGCAAAGCAAAGAACGACCACGGCAAGGACGAAGATTGAACTGACGAGAATGGGTGTTAGCATGAGGCCTCCTTTTGTTTGACTTTATATAGACCACTCGCTATAATACATCTGATTCCCCAATTTGAAAGGTGACAAATATCATGTCTAACGCCCGCGAAAAGATACTACAAACTACCAGCGAACTGATGGAGAAGCAGGGCTACCACGGCACAGGGTTGAATGAGATCATCCAGAAAAGTGGCGCGCCAAAAGGCTCGCTGTATTACTACTTCCCCGAAGGCAAGGAACAACTCGCCAGCGAAGCCATTTTGCGGGCGGGACAGATCGTATCGGAACGATTCCGCGATAAGACAGCGGACGAACCCGACCCCGCGAAAGCCATCCACGATTTTTTATACATGATCGCCAAACGCATGGAGGAAACCAAGTTCTATACCGGCTCCACGATGACTATGATCGCAATGGAGACGGTTACAGAATCCAAGCGTATCAACGAAGCCTGCCAGGAGGGATATGCCATGCTGATCGGCGCATTCAAGGATAAATTGCTTTCGGGCGGTATGGAAGATTCCAAAGCCAGCAACATGGCTGAGATGATCATCGCGGCGGTGGAGGGGGGCATCATTTTGAGTCGCACCTATCATGACGCGAATCATCTTCGGAGAATCGCGGATCATATTTTCCAAATGTTGAAAGCAAACAAGACATAGCCCCAACAGGGGAGTTGGAATTAATAAGCCGTTTTTCGACTGATAATTTTTGTGCCTGCCTGTGCTGGCTACTTCGCTCATCCGTCCAGATAGGAGAAGTAAAACAACTTTCTTTGTGACACGAGTGGACATAAGCGGACAATTATCTCGACTTTTAACAAATCCCCCAAAAATTGCTTGACTTTCTCTGTAACCCCGAATAGAATGAGCTAGTCTTTGATAGGAAAAGTTCCCCAAAAAGACACAAAATCAACTTATCGCCAGTACGGAAAATAGTTACGCTTCGCGGTTTCGATCCCCGTCGGGACCGCCAATGGTAAAAAAACTCCGTAGCTTTTGACCGAATCAAAAAGGTCAGCAATCGTCCAGATGCTAAGGTGCGGAACTTACCAAACCAAATCACTCCTGTTGTCGCAGGGGTGATTTACTTTTTTAATTTACTCTCA